>DASWNL010000715.1:0-16225 GCA_036399215.1 Abditibacteriaceae bacterium | reverse complement strand
CAAAAGCTTGCCTTCCAACGGCTCAAGAGTTTGATTTTGCGCCAAGGAAGCGGCACCTAAATAATGTCGCTCGGCCAGTTTTTCAATGAGAGAATCCAGGCGGGTATGAATACCACTACGCGGTGATTTGCCATCGGCTTTAGCACGGCCATCGTGATGAATTGTAACGTGCAACGGCATTTGCAAATCTTGGGCGTAGTGCGCCAGTTGACCGGCGTAAACCAGACACTTCAAGCGAATATGCGGGTTTTGGGGCCACTTGCGATGCTCGGCAAAGGCTAAAGTCAACTTTTCCGTGCTTTCCATGAGAGAATATGGCAAAGTGCCGATTTCTTCGGGGTCGAGATTATTCTTCAAGCACAGAGCCATGTAAGCAGAACGTTTATCTGGTAATTTCAAATCTCCAAAGGCTTCCCAATCGAAGTAATGGTCGGATGATTCGCGGTCGGAGAGATGTGGGGCATCGCGGTTTTTCCACACATCCGGGTCTTGCGTAGTGTGGGCGATGGTTTGCCATCCCGCGCGAAAGAAATCGGGCACGCCTTCATTTGCACCACGTGAAGCAGGCAAAGCCAAAATCGCCGCGTGCGAAAGCAAACTATGCCCTTTGGGCCACCAGGCTTGGGCTGGAAGGACAAAGGAAAGTAACAAGCCAGCAATTATAAGCCGTTTCATCAGTTATAAATCCAATCCAATGAGCAAAGGGTCATGGTCGGAGGAACGAAAATAATCCGCGTTTTCAGGTGCAGCTTTATCCACGCTGTAGTCAAGAAAATCCGGCTCATCTGAATTAATATGCCAGACCGCAACGCCGGTAACCTTTGGCGCTAACTCTGGGGTAACAAAAGCATGATCAAGCGAACCGGCACGGCCATCATAGGAAAACGAGTAATCTTCGGCGCTTTGCCTGGGAGAGAGCAAACCACCTTCGCGCAAGATGCGCAGCGGCGCTTCATTGAAATAAGCGTTGTAATCGCCCAATGTCAGCACATTTGGCGAACCACTTTCTTGTTTTAACTGAAAGATAAATTTCGTTAGCTGTGCGGCTTGGGCCATCCGCTTTTGATTCCAGCAGCCCTCGCCTTCGTCTACATCACCATTTCCGGGGCAACTACCTTTGGATTTGAAATGGTTGACAACAACTGTAAAAGCCGCGCCACCAGGGGTAGTAAAAGTTTGTGCCAAAGGTGCCCGGTCAAAAACCGCCGATGTATCCGATTTGGGTGCGCCCTGTGGTTTAACTTTGGCTTTTTTGTAGATTAACCCAACGCGAATCTCGTCCTCTCCTAATCCAGCAGCCGGTTCCTCAACAGCATCGTAGGCGCCATTGGTTGCCTCGTTCAATTTGCCCAAAAAATCGAATAACGCTTTGTCACCATTGTTTTCCAACTCGATGCAAGCCAGAATATCGGGGTTCATGGCACGCACCGCAGTAAGGAGTTTGGCGCTTTGGCGCGCCTTATCGGTTTCGGTGGCCGCACCACGCGCCTGACGGTCTTGACTTTTCAGCGTCGTAAAATAGTTATGCAGATTGAACGAAGCAATCTTCAGGGTGCCGCCAACAGCCGGCAAGGCCGGACGTGGATTAGCTTCCACAAATTGTGGCGTATCTGTTGGATGCAAGCGAAATGCTTCAAACGATTCGGTCAAAATGCCAGTAAGATTTGCCACTGTATCACCAGTGCGCCGCGTGCCAAGGGCGTTTAAATAAGGCAGCGGTTGGGGGCTGCGCTTGGTGCTTGCATCATCGAGAAGCAGTGCGCGCCGCGCGTTTTCCTGGGCATTTTTTTTCAAGTCGCCACCGATGCTCCCCGGTGAGAACAAGCGCCCACCTGAGGAAAGCATCAGCGTGCCATAGCGGGATAGTTCGTAATTGCTGGTGACAGTCAAAGTTTGCGCGATTTTCACCAACATGCTTTCGTAACGTTCGGGTGAAATGTCCTGCGGCAACGGCCAATTAAGTGGCAGAGGTTGCGGAACTTTAAATTTTGCGCCTGCAAGCGGACGCACTCTGGGCCGCCCAATTTGCGTTTGACCGTTGAACTCTTCAACAATGCCCTGCACAGCGACATAATTACCAACTTGCACATCTAAAGTCGTTTTGCGGCTAAGCGGCGCGTAAACGAAAAGGCCATCCGAAGTAGCGTTATCGCCATCGCCGCCGTCTTGCATGAAAAAGCCGCCCAATTGATTGGCTTCTTGAAAATCGCCCGTAACGACACCCAGGATTTCGACGGTCTTGCCGACTAAAGGCGATTTGTCCTCGCGTCCTTGCACAGCGCCAATCATGGTTTGAGATTGGGGCTGCGATTGTGAAGGTAAAGCTAAAAGGGGTATGGCCCAAAGCCAAAAGAATTTATTCATAAAATGCCATTGTATTCTGTCACACAAGCATATCAGACAACAAAAAACGCCGGAAAGAGCGAGAACTCCGTCTCTTTTCGGCGTTTCTGTTGTCAGCTTTCAGTAACTTTCAACAATTTTCAGTCTTTCTGCACCGACCAGTCTTTGGCTTTGGTGGTGGCAAATTGAATCCATTTGACGTGTCCATCGCCATACACGGCATTAAAGCCCTCGAAATGGCGGTGCGCGACTTTCGAGGCTTCGCTGTTGTTGAAATGATCGGTGCGATTTTCCGCATTGATGGAGCGAATCGAATTTCCCTGCGTGCAAGGATCGGAAGTCGTTGATGTTGTGCCGGTGATTGAATCAAAAATGTGAATCGTGCCCGCCGGGTCTTCGACATCCGATTCGTGCACCGGAGTGGTTGTGGCCGAGCTGATAGTGAAACCATACTTGTTGCCACCCGTAAAGCCGCCCGTAGTCCAGTTGCCGGATTGAATCAAATTGCGGCCATACGACAACCCAGGAATCTGCCCTACGCTACCTGTCGAGCCATCAGTGGTCGTCACGCCGCAGTAGCGCGAACGTCCACCAACGGAAGGATTTATCAAGGTCGGATTAGGTGCAAATACGCCACGTTCGCCGGATGGACAGATGAATACCTGGCCATTTTTAATGTAGGCGTTCACCTGCGTCGGCCACGAAGTCACCGCCGTGCCCACAGCGATAGCTTCCGACCCCATCATGAAACCATCGTAATCGCTCATGTATTGCGCCAAGCCTGTGCCAATTTGCTTTAAGTTGTTGGCACAACTGGACTTGCGTGCGTTTTCGCGGGCGCGGCCAAAAACAGGAAAAAGAATGGCAGCCAGCAGCGCGATTATAGCTATGACGACGAGCAATTCAATCAGCGTGAAACCACGCCGGGCATTAGGTGAAAAATAATTATGATTCATGGGAAACCTCCGTCGAACTTGTTGTCAGCTTCACAAGTTAACATCGATAGAGTATTTCCCGCTTAATTTAACGGCATGTAAAATTCTGGTTAAATATCAACACACGACTATCCCTTTGGATAAATAATTTTGTTATAAGTGGTGCGTCAACTGGTGCACTGCAAAATGACGAAGTATCTAAAATTTGTCCTTTTGTCTTCTTCTGCGGTTGTCTAATTCCTACCACCTCATAGCTATCACCGACTATACTGACTTATAGAGGAAATTTCCCCTATGAGTAGTCTGAGCAAGCAAGAAGTGAAATGCCGTAGTTGCGGCCATCGGATTCTGTCCAGGGAAATCATGCGCACCGATTTATACGAGCGGGCGCCGGGGCAGAATTATGTTTACGTCAAGTTTCGCTGCCGTCGTTGCAAGCGTTTGGGCCAGACTTTCGTGCCCGAAGCGCGTTGGGATTGGACTCTGCTGGAGCCGGCGCGCGATGAACTTTCCGAACCTGAGCGCGAACGTCTTGCTGAAGCAGGGCCGATTTCGGATACCGAGTTTCTCGACTTCCATTTACGCTTGAAGAATCTGGATGATTTGACCGATCTGAATCTTGCGCCACCCACAAGCGAGGAACCCTCATCTGGTGAAGAAACAGCAAACGAAGGCGGGGCAGAGGAAGCCGGTGAAAAACGCAGAGAAGACCCGCAGAACGAGCGTCGAGGAGTCGATGGAAAAAATTCTAACGAACTCAATGGCACTCCGGGAGAAAAACAGCCGGATGATCATGGTATTAATGGATAAGCGGCATCAGTAAGTTTTAGGTTTAATAGGACTAAGTGGTAAAACCGCGCCGAAAACCAAAGCTGTAAACAAGGGTTACACAGGCGGGGTCAATCCTGGTTCAATTCTCCTGAACCGCCGGATGACCCCGCCTTTTTAATCCGTTTCAATCTTTTTTTATTTTTTGCTGCCGATGGAAGACCATCTCGCCTCGCACTCCGGCAACCACAGCAACGGCGATACGCCGCAAATGCCCTCAGCCACCGAATTGGAGCAGACGCTGCAACGTCTGGTGCGCCGCGTGGCAATGATGCTGCAAGCCGAGCGCTGCGCTTTTTTGCTTTACGATCACGAAAGTGGTGACCTGGTGGCACGCGCGCCGGCCCTGGGCCTCTCTCCCGATCAGATTCGGCAGTTGCGCTTGTCTTCGCAACGTGGCATTGGCGGTGAGGCTTATAATAAGGGCACACCGGTTATTATCGAAACGCCCGAACAATTGCAGGCGCTGGACGAAGCAGACGGCGCGCCATTACTGCCTCTCAATGTGCGCAATCTCATTGTGCAGCCGCTGATTATGGAGCGCCGCGATGAACAAGAGCGTGTCATCGCTCATGTCACAGTCGGCGTGCTGCTGATTATCAACAAGCGCGGCGGAGAAGGCTTTTCGAGTGAAGATTTGTTGCTGCTGAATACAATGGCGCGCCAGGTAACCGCCGCCATTACTAATGCGCAAATGTATTTGCGATTGGCCGAAGAAAAAGAGCAACTGCAAGCGACTTTGCAAAGCCTTCTGGCCGGTGTCATCATGTTGGAGCCGGACGGACATATCTCACTAATGAATCCGGCAGCAGCCCAGATTTTCGGGACAGGCGAGACCTCGCTGCGCAAGCATTACACCGAAGTTATTCAAAATCCAACAGTGCGCGAAATGTTGGATGAAGTTTTCAAGCAGCGCCGCGAAAGTCATCGCGAAATTGAAGTGCCGTTTTCAGTTGGAACCGAAAGCGAAATCCGTATTTTTCAAGCGCAAACCGCTCTGGTGCGAACCATTCAAGGCGGAGCCAGCATTTTGATGGGCGTGGCCGTTGTTTTCAACGACATCACAGCCATTCGCAATGTCGAGCGCATGAAAACCGCCTTCGTTTCAACGGTTTCGCATGAACTTCGCACGCCGCTTACTTCGATTAAAGGCTTTATTTCCACACTTTTGCAGGACACCGATGGTTACTTTTCCACTGAGGATCGCCTCGAATTCTATGAGATTATTGATAGCGAATGTGACCGCCTGCGCCGCTTGATTGATGACTTATTGAACGTTTCGCGCATCGAATCGGGCCGGGCTTTGGAAATGAACTGGAGCACCTTCGATCCGGTCGCCATCGCCCAGAAAGCCCTGCAAGTGCAACGCTCTTACGCCAGCGACAAGCATCATCTCAAGCTCAAAACTCGTGGCGAGATTCCTCTTTTAACCGGTGACTCCGACAAGTTTGATCAGATTATTACCAACCTGGTTTCCAACGCCATCAAATACTCGCCTCATGGCGGCGATGTTTTAGTAGATTTCAAAAGCGATGGCAAAAATCTGACGATTTGCGTCAGCGATCAGGGTATTGGTATTCCACCTAATAAAATCGAGCGCGTTTTTGAAAAGTTCGAGCGCGTGGATAACCAGGACACCCGCCAGGCTGGCGGCACCGGCATTGGTCTCTTTTTGGTCAAGCACTTAGTTGAGCGCCATCAAGGCGAAATCTGGGCCGAAAGCGAAGTCGGCAAAGGCTCCAAGTTCATCTTCATCATCCCCCACGACCCGCAACAAGACACGCCAACCGAATGACAAACCTGACTTGATTCAATCCTTTTAGGAGTTACACAATTGTGAGAACCGGCAGAAGTAAGAATTGTCATTCCGAGCGCAGCCGAGGAATCTTGCTCTTACTTCACAGATTCCTCGACTGCGCTCGGAATGACACACCGGCAAGACTATATACGTCAATCAACTGTGTAACTCCAACCTTTATAAAGCAAAAAAGGATAACCGGCTTTACGCTCGTTGAAGTTGTGGTTGTTTTGGGTGCTGTAGCAGTTTTAGCTTCCATTCTATTAGCCGTGTTCTCGCGCGCTCGCGAAAGGGGACAACGCACGGTTTGCCAAAATAACCTGCAGCAAATCGCTCTCGCCATCAACCAATATGCTGCCGATGCGGATGGTTATTATCCAGTCGTTCTTTATGTGCTTAATAAAAACACGGCACATGCGAAACGTGTTGAATGGAATGATGCCATAGCGCCTTACATTAAAAATACTGCTGTGTTTCGCTGCCCCAGAAATCAATTGAGCAGAAACCGCTCTGCTACCGATTATTATTACAATGCCACGCGCTTAAATATATGGCCGCTTTCTCGAACTGAACAGTTCACAGGCACTCATGAGGCAATCTTGGCCCAAGCTGCTACGATTCCTCTTAATATGGAAGAAACATGGTCAGATGTTTACGGCAACTATATTTATGGCGGCCCGCCGATTACGTCTTCCTGCGGGCGCTCTTACCAGGGCAGCACAATCCATTATGGCGGCGGAAATTATTCTTTTATTGACGGCCATGTGAAATGGCTGACACCAGAGCAAATGGCCGAAATTGAATGCACTAACGGCCCACTGCCATTTCCTTTTAAGGATTAGAAAAACAGAGATGAACTAAGTCGGAAGGCCCGAATTTCGTCTACCTCGTGCCCTGCAACGTTCAATCAGTAAGTCAAGCGAGTAATTAGAGAAGACGCTTTAGCTTATCCTCCAATTACCTGACCTCCACCCGATTTTCCGCGCTTTCGGCGCGCAGTTCGGGGTCATACATGGCTTGCATTTGCGCGGGCAGAACGTGATAGGTGCCGGGCGTCTGGGCGCGCAGGTGATAGGAAATCGTATGTTTGCCGGCGGGCACTTTGCGCGCGAAAAAAGCGATGCGGTCATCGCGCACATCTACGTTTGATACTTCTATGGAAGCATGGCCGTAGCTATACTCTTCGCCGTATAAATCTTCATCCGCTGTGCCGCGCTCATTGACTTCGCAGCCCGATGGATAAGCGTCTTCGATAATCACATAAGCCATGTCGCGTGGCGCGGTAAAAGTCATTTTCACACGAATCTGGTCGCCTTGCGTTAAGCGGTTGTCTGTCGGTTCGGTTTTGACTTCCCATTTATTGCCACGTTCAGGCCTGGAAACGCGCAGATATTCACGCTGGATTTTCAAAGCACCCGGCAAAGGCGCTATGTCTTCACTGCCAATGGTTTGGCGTAGTTGCAAAGCGTAGAAAACCGGGCTGTTGCCGCCATTACGCTGCAAGGAAATGGTGTTGGTGCCCGCTTTTAATTGCTGGCCGGAAACATCAATTTGCAAATCGGCAGAATAGCTCGCTTGCTTCGATAATGTCCAGGTCTTCAAAGGGGCGCCATTGAGTTGGACTCTCAACGTGCCGCCTAAATCGGAGGCGTTTGGTTTGGCCTTCAAATAATCCGTCAAGGCCGCCAGGACGCAACTGGTGTCACGGGTGGATTCCCAATATTTGCCCGTTCGTCGCGCCATGAGCCAGCGCAGCATACCGCCAATGCGCGGATCATTGGCATCATATGCCACAATGGCACGCAGGGCAGCACTTGTCGCCGTCACGTCATCGTAATCATAATCTTCGCTGCTCCATCCGGTGCCGGGCCGATGTTTAAAATGAGTCATGCCATCAGCGGAAACCGCGCGCCTTCTAAAAGCGGCCTGCAATTTGGGGTCGCTGGAGCCTAAGAGTTTGTCGGTTAGCAGAAGATAAGCAATCGGTTCGGCGTCCCAGCCTTTCCAATCGGTTTTGCCACGCTCTTTGACAATAGTCGCGCGTTCATCGTTGGTCTGCGATGACAAAGCCAAGGCATACAACAAAAAGGCGCGATGCTGCTTTTCAGATTTGGGCAGCAAGGCCAAGGCGCCCTGACGGCCTTTCGCGAAACGCTCTTCATCAACGGCAAAACCGGCAGATTTTGCACTCGCCAGGCCATATAAAACATAAGCCGTCATCCAGGGTTGGTCTTCATCGTATTCCCACCAGCCCCAGGCGCCCGATTCGTGTTGCATGGCATACAAGCGTGTCAGGCCATCGCGCACCATGCGCGGCAAATCGCGTTTCAAGCGCGCGTCATGGCTACCTAAAGAAATGCCGTTTTTCATTAACTGATGCACCAAAATATCCGGCAAGAAACGGCTCAGCGTTTGTTCGACACAGCCGTAAGGAAAGCCTGTCAGGTATTCCAGACCGCCGCTCAATGCGGAAACAACCGAAGGCGTTACGCGCACTTGCAAACGACTGGCGCCTTTAAGGGCTTGGGGGTCGAGTTTGATGGTTTCACTTTGACTTTGCGTGACCTGGCCGGCCACTCCGCTGATAATTTCGCGGCCATGCGGGCGAATGGGCAATTTTTCTTCAAGTGCATCAGTGAAACTGCGATTCGCCGTCCAGGCCGCGAGTGTAATCTTGGCCTCGCCGAATTTTTGTGCTGTAACAGGCCAGATAATTTCCCTGACTTCGTTTGGCGCTACTTCAATCTGCTGCGTTTTTTGCAGCGAGGTTTCCAGACCTTGCAAATCCAGTTGCACACTGGCTTTTTGCGACTGCGCCGTTTCATTGTGCACAAAGGTTGTGAGTTGCGTGCTGTCGTTTTGTGTGAGAAAGCGCGGCTTATCCATGCGCACGAAAAACTCTTTGCTGGCCGTTACTTTCTGCGTGTTGTAACCAAAAGCTGTGTCACGAGTTTGCGCCACAACAGTCGCGCGCCACTTGGTCAGGTTATCCGGTAAGTTGAAGGAAATTCTCGCTTGTCCATTGCCATCGGTTCGCGTGAACGGTTGCCAGAAAGCCGTATCTAAAAACTTGCGGCGAGGCTCGATTTTCGCACCGGCTTTGTTAGCATCACCCAGATATTCCGTCGCAAAAGAATATGAAGTCGAAACGCGGTTTTCGCGGCGCGGATAGAACGTGTCGCGTAAAGCGTCCGGGTCATCTTCGCGCAGTGCGTAAATGCTTTCATCGACAACACCAAAAGAAAATTCCGCCGCAACCGGCTGGCCTTTGGCATTGCGCGTTTGCACGGCATAGTTGATTTTGCCGCCGGGGGCGTAATCGGCTTTATCGGCGCGAATGGAAATCTGCACTTCCCGATCCGGCACATGAACGCGCAGGGGAATTTCGCTTTGCGCGAATTTTTTCTCTTTGACATAACAGGCCGCCAGATAAACATTGGGGCCATAATCGTTTAGCAACGGCACTTGAACCAAAGTGCTGCGCTGTTTAATCGGCACTGTCCACGACCGATAAATGTGTTCGCCTTCAAGGGTTAGCAGAACGCTTTGCCCGGTTTGACTGCTGTTGATTAAAACGCGCGCCGTTTGCCCCGACTGGTATTTTTTCTTATCGGCAAAGAGCGATAAATCGCTGGCATAATTGCCATAATCAGCATAATCGCCGCTTTCGCTAACCGCCCACAGTGAAGTTCGGTTTTGGACGGTTCGGTTTGCGCTGTCCTTAGCACGTGCGGTCAATTGCAGTTCGCCGCCACGCGGCGGCGTAATAGTGCCGGATGCTACGCCCCCGGCATTTGTAGTGACCTTTTGCGCGCGTAGCGGCACGAAAACGCTGTCCTTTTTTTCATCATAGCGCCAGTAGCCTAACTCAATGTCAATCGGCAAATTAGCGACAGGCTTGCCTTTATGGTCGCGTGCGGTGATGTTTAGGTTCGTAGTTTTGCCAGGCTGAGCGACGTAGCCTTCGGGCTGCACATCAAGAGTAAAATCACCGGCCACCTGACGCGTTTTACCCTGCCCTTCCACCTCGCGCTCAGCCCCATCAATTACCGTAACGCGCGCTGTAAAAACCTGAGGCAAATCGCTGCCGTAGTCGTTGTGGCTTTCTTCGCTTGCTTGCAATTCTTCGTCGGAAGCAGCTTCAATTTCCGCCGCGCTTTGCGCTGCAAAATTCACCACTAACTTGCCGTTTTCATCAAGCACGCCTTCGCCTTCGCGCACAAACTCGCCGTAGTCGTAGCTTTCATCTTCCCAATCGGCGTCGTATTCATAATCACTGCTCCAATCGGGGTTGCGATAGATCTGGAAGCTGACTTTGGCACCGGCTACAGGCGAGCCGAAGTAGTATTTCGCCCCGATAGTCACGCTCATGCCCTCGCCGGTTAGATACTGCTCTTTGGACGGCGTGACCGTCACTTCAAACTCCGGCTTACGATAAGCCGCGATGGTAATATCGGTGGATGTCTCCTGCCCATCAATGGCCGAAACCAGCGAGTAGATGCCGGTGGGCGCTTCGGGCGAAAGCTCGAAATCACCGGCGAACGAGCCGTATTCATTGACTGTTTTTTGTGCCTTGTAAACCTGCACGCCGGATGGATCGCGCACTTCCAATTCGGCGGTTTTATTCTGCGCGCGAAAGGCTGGAAGAAAGCCGTTGGCTGCGCCTTTGATATGCGTATCCGCGAAGGTGGAGTTCGCGCCTGAAAGCTGATCCGAGTTAGGGGTAACTGGTTTTGGCCCGCGTTCACGCGTAATGCCTTTAAACGAAATCTTCTGACCGGGACGATAAATGGGGCGGTCGGTATAAACGTGCGTGACCACGTTACCGCTGTTTTCTTCGCCGTAAAGTTCGCGGTCTAAAACTGCTTCTTCCTCGCCACGTTGCGCGATGGCGATGATCTTTCCTTCGCCGCTTTGTGGAATCGATAATGTTGCTAAACCATCGCTATCAGTTGTCGCTGTGCCGTATTGTTGGCCATTATGAAAGACACGAACCGGGAAGTTTTTCTGCGGCGCGCCACTTTTTAAATCGGCCACATAGGCTAAAGCCGAGTCGTGTGTTTTCTTCAAAACCAAAGCGGTAGACGTGACATTCATCCAGCCACAAACCGTTTTGGTTTCCTTGCCTTCGGCATGTGCCACTTCCACCAAATACAAGCCGGCGCCTTTGGCCGGCAAAGCAATTCGCTTGTGATAAAAGCCTTCGGCATCGGCTTCTTGAATCGGCAGGGTTTGATCCGCAATTAACTGTGCCGACGGGCGATTAGCCGGTTGAATCAGGACGGTGGGCAGTTTGTCGGTTCGTTCCCAACGCGAAGCAACCTGAGCCAGAGCGCGGGCCGCTTCGGGATTTTGCATGAGGTTGGACAAGCGCGTTTTCCACAACTTAACACGCAAAACATCGGCGTTTTTTGGCTTGTTGGGGTCTATGTAGCCATGAACCGGAAACGAAACTTTTTCCGTTGGCAAAAAGGCGCTTTGTTGCTGTGTTTGCTGCAAGTCGGGCCGCGCGCGTTTTAAAGAAAGCGGCAGTTCCGTAGTTTCGCCTTCCCATACACTGGTTGCCGCACCAGATACACGAAAAGCTTCAGAGCGCGAATAAGCCGTGACTTCATAAACATCCTCAGGCAAGCCGCTAAACGAAAACTTGCCTTTTCCGTCAGCACGCGCATAGAAAGTGTCATTCTTGCTGTAAGCCACAACGCGCGCAAAGGGCACAACAGCGCCAATGTCGGCGCGTGTAATCTGTCCGCTCAATTTGCCACGTGGCGTTTCTTGCAAAACGGCATAGCCCAATGCCGCACCAATGGCCGATAAAGCCAAAATCGCGCTACCATAACGAAAATGAAACCAAGCCATGAAACACCTCGAAAACTAAGCAAACGTCCAAGCGAATATCAAGCAGCCTTGCGGCGCGAGAGTAAGTCCACAACTAAGAGCAACAAAACTAAAGCGATAGTGACGGCGCCTAAATATTTGGCTTTATCATCGCGGACGATTTCATAAAGCGGCAGGGCATGTTTCGTCCACTGCGCAATAGCTAAGGCACCGCCAAGCGCAAAAAACGCCGGTGCATGACGAAGGTTTTGCCCTTGAACTAACAAAAGCCCCAATGCCATGCCCGCTGTTATCACCAAAGCCGATTGCGCACCCCACAGCATCACGCTAATCGCAGGAACTACCAATAAAAGCGCGCCGCACAGCAAAGCGCGCAAAGCCGCCTCAACTGAGCTTTGATTTTTCGTTTCTTGCAAGCGCGCCAGAAAAGGCGGCAGCACCGCGCCCAGCATTAAAGCGAAAAATGAAAAGTATTCATCCAATTCCAACGTGTCCAGTTCGAGGCGAAAGCGCGTGGCGGCAAAGCGATACAACATGGCAACCGCGCCAAAAGCAAGCAGCGCAGTGAAGTAAGTTGATGGACGATTGACAACTGATGATTCGTCCCAAGGGTTGTTCCGATTTTCGCCATCAGCTAAAGCCGGCAGCCACGCCGCTAAAATCATGACCCCGCCGCCAAAGCCTTGCATCAAGCGATAAGAAACAATAAACGCCGCCAATAAAACCAGAGGTGCTAAAAAAGAAGGCCGGTCTTCTTCTGCATCAGCGCAAACGCGCCAGGCAATGATTCCAGCAACCGCACCGCAAGCCACACAAAATAAAAGCGCCGGTTTATCAGCGACTTTGGTCGCCAGAAGTTGCGCCATAATGAGAAGCAGTAGCGCCGCTAAAACCATCTGCCAGCCGCGCGCTGTGTTGTGATCTTCCTCGCGACGCGGCAAAAGTTGTGGAAACGGCATCTTGCGCGCTGCGACTTCAGCGGGCAAGGCGCACAATAGAAGCACAAACGGCACGCCCGCCGCCATGACTGCCATTAAACCGCTCCACGTGCCTTGCGCGACGCCCGGCATCATGGCATCTCGAAAGACTCCCAGCCCCAGACACGCGCAGCACGTCACGCCATAAGCGGCGGCTTTGGTGAGCAATGGCGACGGAAAAACTAAGGATAAAAGGAACAGTGACGCCAGCCAGCCCATGCCCACGCCCATCAAGGCATCAAGGCGGCCTTGTTTCCAGAGAAGCGGCACTAAAATGCTTGTTGAAGCCGCTAAAGACAGCATCATGCCCAAACCGGCAGCGCGTGAAGACTCGTCTTCCCAGTTCACCGCTTTGAGCAAGGCAAAAACGCCAATGGTAGCTACAAAGCCACCCAGTAAAGCGCCGTTGCCTGAAGCATGGCCGAGGCCAAAAGGCGGCGCGTCCGGCAGAGTTAATAACCAGAAGATAAGCGGCGCACCAAGGGCAAACGCCCAATATGCTAACGCAATGTGCGGCTTTTCTTTTGCCGCTTCTCCGTTTTGTGTTCGTGCCGCCAACAACCCACAAACCCAACTTACCACGCCTAACGCCAGTGCGCCCGTCGCAAGGCCTTGTTCCATGAAGTTTCCTTTGCCTTTTCGTTGATTATTATCGCACTTTCGCTTTGGCTTTGACGGAAAATTTTTATGAGTTCAAACCGGGAAGTTAAACGTTGTTTCGTAGCGCGTAGGAGAAAGTTTCGAGAGACTTTTCTCTCAATGCGGCATACTGCGCTTGTTTTGCGATTGTTTAAGGAATTCAATGCCTAATCCGCTTCGTGATTTATTTTTCGGCACCGTCGCGCCCAAGAAAGAGTTGGTCGAGGCCTTAACGCCACGCCGCACCTTCCATGATGTGATTTTGCCGGCTTCCACGCGCCGCGCTTTAGATCACGCCCTATCGCAAATCAAAAAACATGATTTGATTTTTCATCATTGGGGTTTAGGCGAGCGACATTCAACGGGGCGCGGCTTAGCCTTTAACTTCGCCGGGCCACCGGGAACCGGTAAAACCATCTGCGCCGAAGCGATTGCTAATGCTTTGGGCAAAAAGCTGCTTGTCGTGCGCTATAGCGAAGTCGAAAGCCTGTGGGCGGGTGAAACCGGCAAGAATGTATCGGCGGTTTTTCGCGCTGCTTCGGAAAACGACGCGGTTTTGTTTTTCGATGAAGCCGATGCCATCGCTTCGCGGCGCTTTTCTTCAATTACGCAAGGCTATCAACGCGAAGCCAACGCGGTTGTCAATGTTTTGCTCAAAGAACTGGAAGAGTTCGACGGCGTGGTGATTTTCGCTACCAACCTGGCGGCTAACTTCGATCCCGCTTTTGAACGGCGTATTCGCACCCATATTCTCTTTGAAATGCCTGGCGCGCCCGAACGCGCGGAAATCTGGAAAGTGCAATTACACGCCCGCAAAACGCCACTCGCCGATGATGTGAATTTTGAAGAGTTAGGCCAGAAGTTCGCAGCCAGTGGCGGCGACATTAAGAACGCGGTTTTAAAAGCCGCGCAGATGGCAACCGCCGAACCCGGTGCCGATGAAAACAAGCAAATTCACCAGCGCCACTTTGAAATCGGTATGCAGGAAGTGATGGCCGCCAAAAAAGTCATGGAGCAATCGCTTTTTGAAGGCGATGGTTCAGCAATGCCGGCGGGATTAAATGGCTATTTTGATCATTTCGTGAGAGCGCAAGAAGGACAGGGCGAACAACTCGAAGAACTCACACGCCGCATCGGAGAAACCGAACAGACAACGCGTGCCTTGCCCGGCATCGTGGAGCGGTTCGATGACGCCGCCCGCGCCGCGCAAAACCAATTGCGTGCCGACCTGACTTCACAAATAGGCGAATTATCCGGTCAACTTTCCGTTATTGCTCAGGAAGCGGGCAATGCCGCGCGCGAAAACGCCGCTCTGCGCGAAACTTTAGCCGCACAACTGAACGAGCATCAAACTAAATTGGATGACTTGTTCACGCGTCTGCAAAATGAACGTGAAGTGCAAACTGCCAGCGCCTCCCAATGGAAAACGCAAATACTTATCGCCTGGAGCGTTGGCGGTGCGGGATTAGTAGCAGCTTTAGCAGCTTTAGCGATGGCTTTGCAAGGCTAATGAGGTGCCGTCATAACGGAATTGCGTTAGTCTCTCCTCAAATCTGACACTTAAGGGCTTCTTTACTGTCCAAAAACGGAACTTTTTGGGGCAATATTGCTCTTTAAGGCACCTTTTGCCCGGACTCTCGTTCCCAATTTCGATTATCACATGAGATTCAATTTTCACTCCCCCTCGCGCGCTGTTTGGGCGCTTCTGGGCGGCTTTGGCGCGACCGGTTTATTGACTGCCGGCCTTTGGTCAGCCGCGTCCGCGCAATCTTCGCAACAGTGGTTGCCACTGCGCTTAGCCGCCGCACCACAAGCAAAAGCAGAAGTAAAAACAAAAGCAGCAGTAAAAGCGCCTGCTAAAACCGAGACAAAAGCAGCCGGGCCAACAAAAGCAGCCGGGCCAACAAAAGCAGCCGGGCCAGCTAAAGCTGACGATGGCGCCAAGTTTTTCCACGATGAAGTGGAAACTGTTCTCAAAGCGCAGTGCGAGCGCTGTCATGGCGAAGAAAAAGCCAAGGGCGGCTTACGATTGGATTCGCGCGAAGCAATTCTCAAAGGCGGAGATAGCGGCCCGGCGGTTGATTTAAAAAAACCGGAAGCAAGCCTGCTCATCAAAGCCGTCACTTATGAACACGAAGATTTGCAGATGCCGCCGTCCGGCAAAATGACCCAAGCCCAAATTGAAGTTTTCAAAAAGTGGGTCAAATTGGGCTTGCCTTGGGGCGAAACCAAAGCGCATCATGCAGAAAATGCGACTGAAGGCGCACCGAAAAGCAAGATGCCTGTGCCTGTGGATGCCAAAGCCAAAAGTTGGTGGGCCTTTCAGCCGGTGAAAAAACAGGCTGTGCCCAAAGTAAAAGATAACCAGTGGATTCGCAACCCAATTGATAATTTCATCTTAGCGCGCTTAGAAACCGCTGGACTCAAACCGGCGCCATTTGTGGGCCGCGCTGCCCTGCTCCGCCGCGCTTATTACGACCTGGTTGGCTTGCCGCCCACACCCGGTGAAGTGCAGAATTTTCTCAACGATACTTCGCCCGACGCTTATGAAAAAGTGATTGATCGCTTGTTAGCCTCGCCGCAATATGGCGAGCGTTGGGGCCGTCACTGGCTCGATTTGGTGCGCTATGCCGAAACCAACTCTTTTGAGCGCGATGGCGCCAAGCCATTCGTGTGGCGCTACCGCGATTATGTCATCAAATCGTTGAACGATGACAAGCCATATGACCAATTTCTCAAAGAACAACTCGCGGGCGATGAAATGCCGAATGCTACGCCGGAAACCTTGATTGCGACTGGCTATTATCGTTTGGGCCAATGGGATGATGAACCCAGCGATGTCCCGCAGGCAACTTTTGATGAGTTGG
>DASWNL010000714.1:0-16078 GCA_036399215.1 Abditibacteriaceae bacterium | reverse complement strand
AGATTTTCAACCACGAACTTGTTATGCACGATTTCCTTGCGCACGTAAATCGGACGCGTCACTTGAAGCGCTTCTTCAACAATATCCACGGCGCGCACCACACCGGCGCAAAAGCCACGCGGGGCCACTAACAAAACTTTTTCTAAAGACATAATGAAATCCGTTGTAATCAGCGCCGCAAAGTATAACAACCCGATACGCGGGCACCGGGTTATTCCATTCCAGGCGCAGCAGCGCCAACTAAACGATTAATTGGGGCAGGAGGTGCCGCCGGCAAATTGGTAATCAATTGGCCTTAGTTCGTTGGCTTGCACAATGACGAATTTAACGTGTCTATCCAGAAAAGCGAGATTGGTGCCCTATAAATAGCGCGGCGTCCAGGCGTTCGTCAAATACATTACCTTTTTGATTTTTCAAACGCTTAGGGACATGTGCCGGGAACATCGGGAGCCAGGGAAGCGGCGCCTCCAACTTGATAACCATCGGCGTAGATTTTTTCGTATTTAAACCATTTAACGTGATGATCTAAAAAGAGCACATTCGAGCCGCCGGAATGGCGCTTGGCGACATGATTAGCATAAGGCAGGCTTAAAAAGCCATCATCAGTGGAATTGACAAAATCATCCAGGCGCGCTTCCATAATTTCTTCGCCCAGCAGCATCCACTGGGAAGTATTAGTAAAAGCAGATAACTTTTTGCCCCGATAGAATTCCACGCCGAGCGGCGTGCCGACACACGAATTGATGGCGTAAGACAAACCCGTGTAGATGCCGGCTTCATCAGTCGGACAAATATAGACTTGCTCATTCTTAACGTAGGGATATAAGCTGCCACGTTTGACATCGAAAACCGCCTCTTGTCCATTGGGGCCAAAGACACTGAAAAAAACCCAGCCGCCTTCCATAGATACTGCCGCCGGGCCATGCGTCACAACGGGCAAGCGCTCATCGAAATCCTGTGTATATTGCGCCAGAGCTGCGCCTAATTGAAGCAGATTGTTCTGGCACACACTTCGCTTGGAATTCTCGCGCACACGGCTGAACACAGGAAATAACAGCGCCGCCAAAACTATCAATATGCCGATGACCACTAAAATCTCAATTAAAGTAAAAGCGGCGCGATGCGCAGCGCGACACGTAGCGCGAATCAAGATGCGCTTTGGAAGCAGAGTCATCTATCAACCTCCACAATGGATTCACAGTCAGTTGGCATTGATGAACCTTTGACAGCAACGACAGGAGTTAGCCGCATTACAAATTCTTCGTTTCAAGATAATTATGATGTCGCCGTTATCGGCGCGGGCGTTGCCGGACTTACGGCAGCCGCCCTTTTGCAGCATGATGGCGCGCAGGTTTTGCTGCTTGAAGCGCATGATAAGCCGGGCGGTTGCGCCGGTTATTTTTCGATTGAAGACAAAACACTCGGCCCCTTTACTTTCGCCGCCGGTGCAACGGTTGCTTTAGGTTTTGAAACCGATGGCTTGCACCGACGCGTTTTCGATTATTTAAAAGTGCCTTGCGAAGCGACGCTTCTACCAGGCTTGCGCATACTTTTGCCCTCGCGCGAAATTGTTTTCCGGCATAACGCAAAGCGTTGGAAAGCAGAACGGCAAACCCTGCCTGGCAATCGAAGAGGTCAAGAACTCTTCTGGCATCTGCAAGAAACCATTGCCGATGCAGGATGGCTGGCATTAAAGCGCTTACCTTCGTTGCCTTTGCAAACCTCGCGCGATTGGAAGCGCAATTTAGCTTTAGCTCATCCGCGTTTATTGCCGCTTTTACCATTTCTGCACTGCACGTCAGGCGACATCTTACACGTTTTGAGACTTCAAAACGACCGAGAGTTCGTCGCGCTTTTGAATTTGCTGTTGGTTATTACGACACAGCAAGAAGTTGCAAAAGCGCCTTTTACCAACGCTTGTTCAGGCTTAGATTTATTCCGGCATGGCGGCTACCATCTGCCCGGCGGCATAGGAAGCATTGCCGGGCTTTTGCAAAGCGCTTTCGAGCGCGATGGCGGCACTTTGAAGTTTCAAGAACGCGCTTTGCATATTCAAAAACAGCGCGGCGCTTTTGAAATCAAAACAGACAAAGTCACCTATCATGCGCAAAAGGTCATCGCCAATCTGCCTCTGCCTCAGGTGAAAAAATTAATTGATTTGCCACCGCGCGCCCAAAACAACTGCGATGAAATGCTATCGCGCTGCCCAACGCCGTGGGGCGCCGTCACGCTTTACGCCGCAGTGCGTGACGAGGTTTTGCCACGCGATAATGAAGGGAATATCTGGCAGCACAGCCAGACGCTGTTGGATTATGAGGCCAGACCCGGTGAAGGCCGCGATGTTTTCGTTTCGCTCTCAGCGCCAAACGACCAGTTGCAGGCGCCTCCTGCCTGGCGCGCCTTAACAGCTTCAACGCATACACATTTGAGTGATTGGGAAAACCTATCGCAAGCGCAATACCGCGAGCAAAAGAAACAGTGGCGCGAAAAATTACTCAACGGCGTGCGCCGTCTCATTCCCGATTTCGATGCGGGCCGTAAATTCGTTTTATGCGGCACGCCCTCAACCTGGGAGCATTACGCCCTGCGCCGTAGCGTGGGAGGCGTGCCGCAAACGCTGGATAACACCAACCTGCGCGCTCTTACGGGGCGTTTAGGAGTGCGCAATTTTTATGTCGTTGGTGATTGGACGTTTCCCGGCCAGGGAACTGTAGCGTGTGCATTGAGCGGCATTAATGTCTGGCGCGAAATTCAGCAGATTAGCAATGTGTGCATATAAAAATTTCATAGAACGCAAATTACGCAAATCAAACGGCAATTCACGTGAATTCTCTTAAAAGCATTTTCGTTAATTAGCGTGCATTCGCGTAATTTGCGTTCTATGAACAAGGTTACGATTTCCAAATATACACATCACTCGATAAGCGTAGTGGCAAAAAGGCGCCTTCCATCGGCAAATCAATTTCCGCAAAAACGGCAGTGAACGGCAAACCTTCGCCACCCTTTTCTACCTGATGTGTAACCGCGCGGGTTTCACCGGCAACGGGCAAGTCCAACTTTTGCGCTTTCCATTCGGCCTTGCGAAAATCGCGCGTGGCCGAACGTGCCACCCACAAACGCGTAGCGGGAATTTTTTCATCGGCGCGGCCTGTAACTTCGATTTCGATCTGACCGCCAGTATCGCCAACTAATTTAAGCTTTGGCACGCTTTGCCCGGCTGCTAAGCGACGAAACCAACCACTGGCTGTAGCAAAAACGCGCATCTCCTGGCCGCCCATGGCATGGCTGGCATTGGGCGCGTGCAGCACATCGGTTTGGCCCGGCAAATCGGCGCGATACAGATTCATCGCATCTAAGGGCCAATAGGAATCGTTGGCCGCATTAATGATGAGCTTGGGCATGGTATAGCGTTCGCGATAAGTCCACGGGTCAACTAAGGAAGCCAGATATTTGCCCTTTGGCGTTTGCAAAGCCGAAGGCAAATCGTGCTCGGTGTAATCGCTGATGCTGCGCGAATAAGCGCCCCACGATTCCAGTTGATGCGGCATCTGCTTGCTCAGGTTTAAGTTGTTATAAACCATCGGCACAATGCCGGCCACGCGCTTGTCTACGGCTGCGGTCAGCCACGTTGTCCATCCACGCTTGCTGCCGCCGCTGACAACAAATTTGTCAATCTTCCGGCCCCACTCTTTTTCAGAAAATTCGCCGATGGCATCCATCGCTTTCACGGCACTTTTGGTCATCGGAAACAAAAGCGGCCAATCACTCTCGCCGGTTTCGAGGTATTTCACAAAAGTGTGCGCGATAAGGGCATCTTCTTTGAGGCCAAACAAGGGTTGATTGGGCACGCCATAAAGAATCGCCGCCGGGGCGCCGTTCACGTTAGCCGCCACTTTGGCCAGCATCGCTTCTTGCGCGCTGCCTTCGCCAAAAGTGATAAGCAGCAAAGCGCGGTCGGGATATAGCATTTTGGCCGGTTTGACCAGTTGCACGCGATGCTTCCAGGTGCCGCCCTGCCATTGCAAAGAAGTCACTTCCAGGTCTTGCACCTGCGCGCCCTGCGCAAGAGTCGTCAACAGAAGATTTGCCATCGGATCGCCAAGGAGCGAGCCGCCCTTGTCGGCAAAAGGCGCGGCTTTTTCCCACTTGTAAACCGTTTCGGGCCGCGCAATGTAATCGTCTAACTCACGCGGAATGGCAGCAGATACAGGGTTAGCAGCAGGCGCTTCTTTAGCTTCCTGGGCGCCGCATCCTGCCGGCAGGCAGGCTGACAAACAAAGTAGTAAGGCTCTGGTGATTTTGGTTTGCATAAGAGGAGTTGGCGAACAGTTCACAGGCTTTGAAAACGCCTGAGTCGCACGAGGGTGCCCCGCTTCTTCACTATGGAATGCGCTTTAATGTTTCCCGTTTTCAATTGGTGCTGGTATAGTTTCTGGGAAAAATATCTTCGACAATCAGCCAGCGCCCGTTGATCTTTTGCCAGGCTAACCTGCGCTGGCCGGCTAAGGGCACGAATTTCTGATTCGTATGCCCATAGCGATGGCGCGCCGTTACGATGATTTGATCGCCTACAGTTTCAACCGAAGCATACTCAACATCGCGCACATCATTAAATATCTTTTGCCCGCGAACGGATGCTGCCAATTGTTTTAACTGTTGGAAATTTTCTACCGCGCCTGATTCGCGCACGATGCGCGCCTGAAGCGAGTAATGTTTCATCAACTGCGGCACCTTATCGCCATGCGCCGCTTTCCAATCTTCATAAAGTGCCCGCACTTTATCTTCTTCTGTCGGCGTTGTATCACGCCGCACCGCATCTACTACGTGTGCCCCCATCCAATCACCGGCGCGCAGCGAAGCGCCTAAAATTGCCACGATCAAAACAACTCCAGCCAGCCACTTATATGCTTTCATGGATTGGCACCTTACTTTTAGCAGATGAGACGATTGTCACTCAAAAATTAAAGCGCTGCAATCCCACTTCATCTTCGTTTTGTGCTCACATGGGTATACTGCCTACGCTATGAGTTTGAAAAACATTCCGACGCGCGATGACATTCGTAACCTGGCGATCATCGCGCACGTTGACCACGGCAAAACTACGCTCGTGGATACCATGCTGCAACAGGCCCACACCTTTCGCGCTAATCAGGAAGTGCGCGACCGCGTGATGGACTCGATGGATTTGGAGCGCGAACGCGGCATCACCATTATGGCGAAGAACGCTGCGCTGCGCCTGCCACCCGAATTTTTTGACCGCGAAATCAAGATTAACATCATTGACACACCCGGCCACAGCGATTTCGGCGGCGAAGTCGAACGTGTATTAAAGATGGCCGATGGCGTTTTGCTGCTTGTAGATGCCGCCGAAGGCTGCCTGCCGCAAACGCGCTTCGTCTTGTCCAAAGCCCTCGAATCGAATCTGGCGCCGATTATTGTTATCAACAAAATTGACCGCCAGGATGCCCGCGCCGAAGCGGTGCTCGATGAGATTTACGACCTGTTCATCGACCTTGACGCGCATCAGGATCAACTGGATTTCCCTGTTATCTACGCGGTTGGCCGTGAAGGCATCGCTAAAACTTCTTTAGAAGATGAATCACAGGATTTGATGCCACTCTTTCGGGCCATTGTCGACAACGTGCCGCCGCCTAAAGCCGAAATCGAAGCGCCTTTGCAACTACTCGTCACCAACATTGATTACAACGATTTCGTGGGCCGCATCGCCATTGGCCGCATCGTGCGTGGCGAAATCAAAGCCGGGCAGGACGCCGTGCGCTGTAAGCTTGACGGCACGCAGGAGAAGTTCCGCGTCACGCAGTTGTTCGGCTTTGAAGGCTTGAAGCGTGAAGCGATTGAAAGCGCCCAGGCCGGCGATATTGTGGCCTTAGCCGGCATCGAAGGCATTAATATCGGCGAAACCATCGCCAATGCTGAAAACCCCAAAGCTCTGCCGCCGATTGTCGTAGATGAGCCGACAATCGCCATGGTTTTTGCCGCCAACACCAGCCCGTTTTCAGGCCGCGACGGCAAGTTCGTCACGGGCCGTCATATTCGTGACCGCCTGGCCAAAGAATCGCTTTCCTACGTGGCGATTCGCATTGAGCCAACCGATGACCCCGACGCCTTTCGCGTGGCCGGACGCGGCGAACTGCAACTTGCCATCATCATCGAAACCATGCGCCGTGAAGGCTATGAACTGCAAATTTCCAAGCCCGAAGTCGTCACCAAAACCGAAAATGGGCAGCTTTTAGAGCCGATTGAACATGTTTTTGTGGACTGCCCCGAACAGTTCATCGGCGTGGTTACCGAAGCCTTAGGTCGCCGCAAAGGCACTATGGTGAAAATGACCAATCACGGCGGTGGGCGCGTGCGTTTGGAGTTTGAAATTCCCTCGCGTGGCCTGATTGGTTTTCGCTCCGAGTTTCTCACCGATACCAAAGGCATGGGCCTTTTGAACACGCTGTTCGCCCGTTTCGCGCCCTGGCAAGGCCCGATTCCGCAGCGCCCCAACGGCGCTCTGGTTGCCGACCGTGCCGGCAATGCCACACCCTTTGCCATCGGCAACCTGCAAGAGCGCGGCGTAATTTTCGTTGCGCCGACCACGCCGGTTTACGAAGGCATGATTATCGGCGAAAACTCACGCGAAAACGACCTCAATGTCAATATTGTCAAGGAAAAACACCTGACGAACATTCGCTCTTCTACCAGTGATATTGCTACTCGCTTGGTGCCGCCTTTAGTGTTGTCTTTGGAACAGTCGCTGGAGTTCATCAACGATGACGAACTTGTGGAAGCCACCCCTAAAAGCATTCGCCTCCGCAAAAAGATTTTGCAATCGAATAAGCGCGACAAGAAATAATTCACACGATTTAAGTCGAGCGCAAGTCGCAAAAAAGAAGGCGCCTACTCCAAGTAGGCGCCTTCTTCGGTTTCAAAACAGTCTCTGCGGTGCGATAACTCGAATGGCGCAGCCGCATGACGCGTCCCACCTCATTGTAAATCTCGGCAGGTGATTGAAAGTTATCAATAACTTTTTCCTGTTTGCGGTTTTTGTCTGCTATTATCCGACATCCGACAAAAGCGCCAGGTAATTAATAGTTAGCCCGTCGCGCGCGGCTTGGGTGTAGGCAGAACAATTTTAATGTGACATGATAGATGAAGGGCAAGTGGGGCAATAAATGACTTTCGAGGTATTTTCTTTCCTTGTCGGAACAGCGTTAGGCGTAGTTGGCCTTTCTGCGGCTTATATTCAGTGGCGTCAAACAAAAAACGTGGAGAAATTGAGGAAAGAGCAACTACTTGCGACAATCAATCGGGCCAAGCACCTCATCATTCCTAACGAAGTCATTGAACAAATTCTTAGCAAACAGCCTGAAAGCGAAGAGACTTTGCGGCAATGGCTTTGGACACGACACAAGGGAGCATCCATGTATCAATATACATCGGGCTTATTCGATTTTATGTGGAGTCGAGCTGAAACATGGATAGAATTCTTTGAACACGAAGAAAAATATAAAATTGATTTAGCTCAACAACTGAAATGTCATTTTCATAGCAGGCCGTTATAATAAGTCAGTAATAGGAGTTAACTCCGCCAATGACTCGACACGGGGCTATTCTCTCACACGGAAATGAATTATAGGAAGCTGGTGAATCATACAGTGCGCTGTATGATTGCAGTGCAGATATTTACCGGAAGCAATTAACCGCCGCCCAACAAAGCGCTGCAACCGACCGCTTACAGCTTCGTTCCTCACTACGCTTCCAGCGGCGGCTGAGCTGGGTCGTTAGGCCCGTTACATACAATATGGCATCATTCAAAAGGCGCTTACTCTAAGTAGGTGCCTTCTTCCATTTGGGGCTGGCGGTTTTGCCATGAAGCGGCGAAGGATTCGTCGTCGTAACCAAAGAGCGGCGAGACCTCGAAAGTAATGGATGGCAGACCGGTTTCGTCAACGGGAATTTGCGCGCCGTTGGCCCTTGCCCAGCGCGCGAATTGGCGCAGTTGGTCGGCGCGGCAGGTTTGTGGCGAATCCCCTCCTTCGGCGTTTTTGACGGGCGAAAATTCGTCGGCGCGGCGCGTTTCGATGACGAGCGGATTTTGCGCGGCGGGCAAGGCGTCGAAGACGAACATTTCAAACTTTACACCGTTGGGTTTTTCGGGCTTGACCGCGTTGCCCTGCACATCTATCGTGGGGATTTTTTTGTCGGCGCGATGAAACGGCAGCGACTGTTCGCCGCGTGCCATGCGGCGAACGAATTCGCGATCCAGCAGGTGTATGGCAATGCTCCCGGAGCGAAAACGTAGCCCGCCGTTTTCGTCGGTTTCGCGCTGCATTTCGAGCGGCAAATCGGAGTATTCCACCACGACGAGACGGTCTTCGTAAAGGCAAAAGTGGCCGACTTTTTCTTCGGCGTAGGCTTTAGGGATTGTCTTGCTCGACATTTCCGAACCGCGTAGCAGGTGCCAGCCGAAAAAGCGCGGATCAATGCAATGCACCAGTGGGTTATCTACTTGAAAATAGCTGATGACATCAATGCCTTCGCGCGCCATCAAATCCAGCGCGCCGCTACGGTCAAGAGCGCGAAGGGAGCCGCCGTGTCCGTCCGGCGAAAGCGCGATGCTGCACGGCGATTCGAGCAGGATTTTACCGTTTAAGTCCACCGCAGGCATTCGGCCCTGACGGAAAAAATGCACGCGCTCTGGTGATAAGCCAAAGAAATTATTTTCCTGAAAAAATGCCTCGGTTTGCGCGTGGTTTTGATGACTGGTCATGATGAACCAGTGCAAATGTTTTCCGTAGCGTTCGCCCGCCGCGCGCACTTTTTCCCCAAAGACTTGAAACAGCGATTTTTGCTTGATGGGCGTAACGGGAAAAGTGCCTTTTGGCCCGTCGTAGCCCAGCCGCGTGCC
The DNA here is from genome assembly GCA_036399215.1 of Abditibacteriaceae bacterium. GTDB lineage: Bacteria > Armatimonadota > Abditibacteriia > Abditibacteriales > Abditibacteriaceae > DASWNL01. The sequence continues at coordinate 7,161 of DASWNL010000714.1, read as the reverse complement.
CTGCCCACCCGCGACGGTGAAGGCCGCCACGCGACCGGCGCGCAAGGCCTTTTCGCCCGCTTCATGCGCACGTTGCCACTGCGCCGCGTCGCCACCGCTTTCAGGCAGTGGCTCGTAGGGCGCCGGTTCGAGGCGGGAAAAATCCAGCGCCGGCGATTTTGCGCCCAGCAAGGTGCGCTTGAGATGTTCGATTTCGGCGAGGTCAATCTCCGCGGCCTGCGCCAGCAGATTCTCCTGTTCGGCGGGCGAAAGCTCATCCCAAAAAGCAAAGACTTGTTCTTGTCCGGCCTGGCAAAACGACTCAATGAGTGATGTTGTGCTAAGTGATGTTGTCATGAGGGCTAAAGAAAAAGCAGAAATACACTTCATCTTTCTGCTTTTGCAATCGTCATCCCAAATTGTTACGGCTCATCGCTGTGGTTTTCCGATGCGGGCACTTCGGTAAGCGACGGTGCCGTATAACTCTTCACGGTTAAATTGAATATTCACGCCGGGCGGCGGGTTTTGCGCGAAATGCGATTCGATTTTTTCGGCCAAATAGTGCGTATTGCAGCAAATATCGGTAAAGCCATGCCGCGCTAAGAGGCTGATAATGTGGCTCATCACCGGCTGATTGATAACCGGCACAAGGGGTTTGGGCACATTGCGCGTAACAGGGTCTAAACGGCTGCCCACACCGGCAGCCAAAATCATAGCTTTCAACGAAAGCCTCCTTTAATGACGTGATATGGATAAAACAAAAGCCCGAAAACGAAGTGTCTTCGGGCTTTTGCAAGTCTTGTTCCTTGCTCGATTCTTAAGGTGCGGTTTCAATCGTTGGTGGAGCAGGAGCGGGTGCTTCGGCGGGTGGTTCAGCTACTGATTCGCGTGTGGCGCCGGATTCTTCGCGTGCTGTAGGGCCGCCAATAACACTTTCTACGCCCGAACTCCCGGCACTTTCAGATGCGCTGGACGATTTCGACGAAGTCTCGCGGGGCGCGCGGCTTTTGCGCGAAGTTTCGCTTTTGTTCTTTTCACGGGTGCGACGTGTGCGGCTTGAAGATTCACGTGAACGGCGGGGTTTCTCCTCGTCGTTGTTTTCTTCACTGGCTGAAGCATAGCGGCTTCCTCGCTCCGTTGATTCAGCGGTTCTTGGCTCTTCAATCCGCACCGGCAAATCGGCATTTGGGTCAACCACCATATCATCGTCGCTCTTGATAATGCCGGCGGCTTGCAAAATGGTTTTGGTATCGGGATTATCTCTGGTTGGCCCGATTTCATCACCGGTTGTTGAAGGAGAGCGATCTAAAAAGCGTTCAGGATTGAAAGTTTTGCCGAAAATATAAGCCAACAGTTTTTCGTTTTTTGGCTTGTTCAGGCAAATCGAACCGCCTTGATAATAAGTGCCAAACAGCGTGAGCGGCTGTATTTTGGCCGTATCGCCGAGGTTTTTGGCAAAAGCGGCTGCCGAAGCCAATTCGCTGGGCGTCATGTCGGTATTGAACTGCTTTTGCACTTCTTGAATCAAGCCCGGCAAATCCCAGAGATTCGCCTGCGTCATCTGCTTGGCCAAGGCGCGCATTACTTGCTGTTGGCGGCGAATACGGCCCGGATCGCCTTCTCTGTCCATGCGAAAACGCACATAAGCGTGCGCCGTATCGCCATCCAAACGTTGCATTCCAGGCTTCAAATGAATATGCAGATTGCCCCAGTTATCGTCGTAATCCAGGTTGCCGCGATACAATTTGCCGTCGCGCCCCTTTTTCAAAGCACCTTCGACATTGACTTCGATGCCGCCAACCTGGTCAATCAGGTTCTTGAAGCCATCGAATTTAATGACTGCATGGCGATGCACGGTCAAACCCAGTTCATCACGCATGGTTTTAATGAGCAGTTCCGGCCCACCATGAGCATGAGCAGCGTTCAACTTGGTGCGTCTTACACCTGCATCGTTATCTGCCAAACGAACAATGGCATCGCGCGGGAACGATACCATGCGAATCGTTTTATCTTCTTTATTCAGCGACACCAGAATCATCGTATCGCTGCGCGCCGGGGCCGATTCATCATGCACCTGGAAAGGGCGATGCTTACCAGTCTTAGGGTCGTAAACTTTGCCGATTTTCCAGTTCACATCGCGGCCAATTAAAAGAATGTTAACCTGCGGGCCGATATGATCGAAGATGAGATCAGGATTCGATTTCGCTTCATAGATAGCCGGCGCATAAGTGGTAAGGGCGCTAGTCGTGTCGCGGCCAACCTGTGTCAAAGTCAGAAACGCCGCGCCGCCGGCACACAAGGCTAATAAAGAAAGACCTACGCCTTTCCAGATGCGCTTGCCCTTGCCGCCTTTGGTTTGCAGTTGGCGCGCGAAAACATCATCTGTCGGCTTTTGTATCGTATTTTTTTCTACTTCGGGAAATGCCAAAACTGCCTCCTACGCCGCGCAGGGGTTGCGCGGCGCTAAAACGATTGAAGAAAAGCGATTTACTAACTATAAATCTTGGGATTACAGTGGCATAGTGCCACCTTGCGTTCCATTTTAACAGATTCAGCGGCCCAGTAATTCCTGATAAATATCAGCTACCGCTTGCTGTTGCTTCCGGGCCAGTTCTCCAATGCCGATTTGCGCCAGATTGAGAAGCTGCTCTAATTCCTCGCGTGAAAAAGTGGCGCCTTCGCCCGAAGCCTGCACTTCTATCAATCGACCTTTAGTGGTCATGACGACGTTCATATCTACGCTCGCTTTAGAATCTTCGGCATAACGCAAATCGAGAATGGCGTTTTCATTAACAATGCCGACCGAAACCGCCGCCACTTGATCGGTTAGAGGCCAATTTTTCAAGGCGCCGTCGCGTTTGGTTTTCGCCAGAGCTTCGCAAAGCGCCACCCAGGCGCCGGTAATCGCTGCCGTGCGTGTGCCGCCATCGGCCTGTAAAACATCGCAATCAATTGTTACGGTGCGCTCGCCGAGCAGTTTGGTATCAATGGCCGCGCGGAGCGAGCGGCCAATTAAGCGTTGAATTTCGATGGTGCGTCCATCGTTTTTGCCCTTGGTAGCGGCGCGCGCCATGCGCGTGCCCGTCGAGCGCGGCAACATGCCATATTCGGCAGTTACCCAGCCTGTTCCGCTGCCTTTGAGAAAATGCGGCACGCCGTTTTCTACGCTGGCGGTGCAGATTACTTTGGTATCGCCTACTTCGATGAGACAGGAGCCTTCGGCGTGTTTGGCCCAACCGCGTGTCAATTGAACTGGGCGCAGTTGGTCATTTTGGCGATTATCGGGGCGCATAAAATCCTTTATAAAGGCAAATCGAAAACAGGGCCGCGCCGCAGATCAGGCGCGGTGTTATTCATCAACTTCTCAATCCAATCCTGCACGCCTTCGCGTAGGCCGCTGACAAAATAAATATCGTTTGAACCCCCAACCCCCTTGGTAAGGGGGCTATGCTCTGGTTTGGTTGGACAAGGATTGCTTAATACTAAATCAGAAGCATCCGATTTTAGCCCCCTTACCAAGGGGGTTGGGGGTTCAAACAAACAGGCAACTTCCTGGGCAACAGCTTCGGCAGGGTCAACAAAAACCATTTCCGGCGCTTCGTCTTGCAAAAGCGGCAACAAAAGCGGGTAATGTGTGCAACCGAGAATCACGGTTCGCACTCCCGCTTCGCGTAGCGGCGCTAAATAATGGCGGCAGGCGCGGCGCGCGGCAACTGATTCGCTTTGCTCATTTTCGACAAGAGGCACAAATTCGGGACAGGCAATCTGCCAGCAAGGCGTGCCGGGCTGCAATCTTTCAAGCGTAGTCAGGTAAACCTCGCTATCAACGGTGCTTTGCGTGGCTAACACGCCAATGGCTTCGCCCTTTGAAATTTGCAAAGCCGCCTTGGCGCCCGGCTCAATCATGCCGAAAACGGGGACAGAAAACTTTTGCTGTGCCGCTTCCAGAGCGTGCGCTGAAGTAGTGTTACAAGCGAAAACTAAAATCTGCGCGCCTTGCTCTATCAAAAACTGCGAAATGCTGAGGGCGAAATGCCGCACTTCGTGGGGTGCGCGATCTCCATAAGGCACATGAGCCGTATCCGCGAAGTAAAGCAATGGCGCATGGGGCAATAAGCGACGAATGCAACGCGCTACAGTTAAACCACCAACGCCGCTATCTCGCACTCCAATAAAAGGCAGCGCCGTCAAGGCTTTGCCACCGCATCTGATTCCGCTTTATACGGCTCACTGACATCGAATTCGCCCAATGCTTCCATTGGTTGGTCATCTCGCAGCAGTTGAATTTGCAAGGCATCGCTGCCGCCGTTTTGCTTGTAGGCGGCTTGCAATGTATGCGCGATGGCTTGCATAGCCATATCGGCGCGCGTTTCGCCAAACCAATAATCGGAGTTCCAGAACGTTTCGTTCAATGACACGCGCGCGACAGGAGAAGATTCATCTAACGCCACACTTTGCAGCTTCGTGCCGGCGGGGAAATAATCGGGTGCGCTCTGAATTAAGTTCTTCAAAGCATTGCGGCCCGCTTCGGCAAAATCCGGCTTGCCATTGCCGCCAATTGTTAAATGCGTTTGGGCGTGCAGTTTTTCGTCATCGCCCGGCACGAACATGGTAAAACGTGGCAGTTTATTAAGTGCAGGCGCTTTAGTGGCAATCGGAGCCGGTTTTGTCGGCTCCGGTGTTGGTTCGGGTTCAAAAGCTTCATCACCGCGCGGATAATGGCGAATCGGACGGCGCAAATCGGCATCATCGGATGGCGAAATCTGCCAGGCAAAAGCCAAAGACAGCATTGGCAACAACAAGAGTGCCGGAACAACTAATGTCCAGGGCTGCCACAGTTGTGCAGGTGATTGAGGATGGAACGAAACTGGTTCAGGTTCACGCAAATCGGGATCGGTCATATTAAGTTCAAGGTTCAAGGTTCAAGGTTCAAGGTTCAAAGTGAACATTCAACTTTAAACCTTGAACCTTGAACTATCTTTTTGGTTTTCCGTAGCGCGCAATATAATTGGAAATGCCTTGCGCCAAACCGGCGGCGACGCGCTGACGAAAGTTCGGGTCCATCAAGGTTTTTTCTTCGCGCGGGTTGTTAATGTAACAGGTTTCCGTCAGAACAGCGGGCATAGTCGTGTTGCGTGTCACGAAAAGGCGGCGTTGAATGATGCCTTTGCTGCGCAAGCGCGTGGCTTTTGCCAGTTCGTTTTGCACTTCGCGCGCGAAAGGCTGTGAAGTGGCCGTGCTGTAATAAGTCGTGCTACCGGTCGCCTTGCCGCCCGGCGCCGAATCTATATGGCACGAAATAAATAAATCAGCGCCACGAGAATTGGCGAAATCGCATCTTCCCTGCAAGGTCACAAAATAATCGCCGTCGCGCGTCATCAAAACCGTGGCGCCGCGCCTGTCCAGTTCCCTTTTCAAGCGCTGTGCAATATCAAGCGCGTGATTTTTTTCATAGCTTTGCTTGCCCTTTGCGCCAACATCGTGGCCACCATGACCGGCATCCACTACAATCGTCACTCCTTGCAGCGACACGTTCAAATTGGAGTTATCTGGAGGAGGTGGGGTGACAGCTACTTCAGGGTTCTTATTGGGATCGTAAACCAGCATCGCAAAGATGGTGCGATCAGGCATGGTTTGCAGCGTATGACGCATCGAAGTTTTTAAGTCGAGCGTCACGCGCGCCGTATCGGGAAACTGTTGGAACAAACCGGCGCGCACCTGTGACACATCGCCCGCGCCTGGCGCCACCACGCGCGCCGTAGGCGTATTGACGGCATCCAAACCCAAAGCATAGCCGGGGAAATCAATGTAAAGCCGGCGCGGATTATCCAGCGTGCCGATTTGAGGCCCGCCATTGAGCGGCCCACCATCGGGAATCGGTGCCGAGGTTTTGATGGTTAAGGCCGGCACGCCTTTAACTAAAAATATCTCCACGCTTTGAATGGTGGGGTTGAGATGCAGCGTGCCATCGGGCGCTAAACGCGGCGCCGCGCCGATTAAGGGAGCTAAGGACAAAATCGGCAGCCATAGTTTGTCTTCTTTGGTGGTTTTATCCTTGATGACAAACGGCGGCGCTTTAAGCGGCTGCTCGACATGATTGATATAGGCCACGCGCTTGCCCACAGCCATGATAATTGGCGGCGCATCATCGCCGGGCCGGTTGATTTGAAAATAAACATCTTCGGTCGGCACTTGCGGGTTGCCCGGCACATTTTCTAAAGCAGCGCGCGTGACGGAAATGCCAAGTTTTTGAAACTGTGTGGAAATCGGTGCTAAAATATCGAGTTTGCCAACCGGCATCGGCGTTTCCGCCACGGAAGCGCCACCTACTCTTAAGCGACGAATGGCGCTTATATCCAACGTCGGCGAATTTAAACTGGGGTCGGTTTCCTGCGTTTGATCGCTTTCTGTTGCATTAGGCGGCTTGGAAAGGGCGCCACCTAAAACTCCGGCCTGCGCCAGTGACGTTTTTGTTTCCACTTTAACACGCGCGGAATCAACGACCTTTTGCGGCGTGGGAAGAATGGGGCCGCCCAAAGTTTTGGCTGAGTTATGAGAGGGCTGTGCCCCTGCGGGATGGAGCAAAACAAAACAAAGGCCCAGAAGAGGCAAAAACTCATGCCTCAACACCAAATACATGGAGTGCGGAAAGCGAGGAGAAAACTTCGAAAACTTCATTTACGATCCTTCGCCCAAAGGCTGCGATGAAAGCTATAAAGCGTGCTGTGATGTTGCGTTTGTAATGCGACAACGCGGACAATAAGACCGACGCGGCAAAAACGAAAAAGCCATGAACTACACAAACAGGGCGCGACAGAACAACAAACTCATAAACAACAAGTGCCCTTAAGGATAGCCTAAAAAGCGCGTGGCGGGCAATAAACCACAACAATACCGCTTTGACAGTGCTTCCCAATGAGGGTAGAACTATGCCCATCTTAAATAGCGAAGCCTATAATGAGGACTCAACTTTGGCGCGGGCCTTATAGCGTTATCTTTTTAGCCTGGGTCGTTGCTTTAACCCTAAATTTATTGGTTAGCCCTGTGGGGGCCTCGATTTACATTGGAATGCGAACATTGGGGGCAGGATGTCATGCTAACGCCCAATACCTAAATAGTTGGTAAAGGCAAGTGAAGAAGGCACTGTCATTCCGAGTGGGCGCCCGCTCGGAATGACACACA
>DASWNL010000713.1:0-6277 GCA_036399215.1 Abditibacteriaceae bacterium | reverse complement strand
CGTAAACGCCATTGCCACTGCTGCTGGAGCCATGAACGCCATGACCACCGCCGCTACTGCCACGAACGCCGGGGCCATTCGTGGCTATGCCCTGAACTCCGATGCCAGTGCTGGTAGCAGTAATGTTTCCTAATACAGCAGTGCCGGTAGCACTTTCGCCATAAACTCCCGTGCCATTAGTGCTGTCACCTCTGGTGCCTATACCTGGGCCTATGCCCCATATGCCAATACCTCCATTAGCATCGCTAAGGCCCTGTATACCAACACCTCCGGCGCTTCGACCATACATGCCATAACCGCTTCCCTGATGGAATCCATACACGGCGATTCCGCTTCCACTTGAGGTTATAACACGGCCTTCAACAGCATTGCCGGTATTGCTTTGGCCAAATACGCCTCTACTACTATCGCTGTTGCCATAAACACCGACGTTGGAGGTGCTATTGCCATATATACCGATACCACCGCTGCTATTGCCGGAAACACCATAGCCACTGGGCGCTGTGCCATAAATCCCGCTGCCACTTCCGGCATGGGAACCGAACACACCAGAGCCATTGCTATTAGTGCCGGTGTTATCGCCGCGCACCCCGGCGGAGTCGGCGCCGGCAGTCGGCGCATTGACCACACCATGCACACCGATGGCTCCGGCATCAGTAGAACTGGTTCTGCCATAGACCCCAGGCTTAGTGCCGGTGGTGCCGATATGCAGACCATACACCCCATAACCACTGGTGCTGGAACCCAGCACGCCATAGCCACTGGTGCTCAAACCATACAGGCCCCGACCAGAGGGGCTAAAGCCGTAGACACCAAAGCCACTTCCCGCATGAGAGCCATACACACCAGAGCCGCTGCCGCTCGTGCTATTGTTGATACCGCGCACCCCTGCTGAGCCTGTGCCTGGTGCTGCTGAAGTGATACGCCCTTGGATGCCAACGGCATTAATTGCTGTCGAAAGGTTATCGCCCTGAATCGTGATGGCCCCACCACCAATGACCGTAAGCCTGGAAGGGGGTGTTGCCGTGCCGATGCCAATGCTGCCGGCGCTTTCGGTGATAATAGAATCGCCGATTTGATTGGGCCCGGTGAACTTGGCGATTTTGCCTGCTGTGCCCTCACCGGTAATGGTGCTTATCGCTCGTGTGCCAACGGAGCGGGCGGTTCTGTCTACCTGCTCGGCGGTGGAGGTAATAATGTCGCTGCCTTCAGCACCATCAGAGGGCGTCTCATCAGTAGCATTGGCAGCACTGCTTTTAGCATTGGTTTGTGGGGGTTGGGCTTGGAGGGGTTGAAGGCTAAAGCCTCCGATAAGACCGGCGACAATCACACCGGATAAGACACTGGGCAGAGCATCGGATAAAGTCAAACAGTGCCGGACAGAGGGAAACTGCGGGGTAATCATACATTCTCCTTTTAACTCGCCATCATTGCACAGGAGAAATAATGACTTGCCCGTTATCATGCCAGAACCAACGACTACACGCAATGCACGCCATAAACGCAAGAACTCAAACGACCCTACAAAAACGTCTCTCCGCAAGGAAGATGATCTAAATAAAAGTGGGCGCTATTGGAAATTTCCAATAGCGCCCGCTTTTGTCGGAAGCAATTTCAACTGTGGTTAATTGGTTAATCAATCGCCACTCTGTCGGCCTCTAGGACGCCCGCCGGGGCGACCAGAGCCAGAGCTACCCATGCCCGGTCTGCCCATGCCTGGTCTACCTGAGCCTGAACCAGGACTACTGGAGCCGCCAAAACCAGGGCTGCTGGAGCCGCCAAAACCAGGCTCCCCGCCTCCAATAATTTCGACAGGCGGTATTTTGGTGGGCGCAGGCGCGTTGCGGTCAACAGTGAAGGTGCCGGTGTAATTCATCTCATTGCCACGATAATCCTGTGCGGAAACAGCGATGGTATAAACTCCATCGGCCAAAACGGGGCGCTGTCCAGGCTTGTTTTCAATGAGATTCACGCTTAATACGCCCTCGCCGGGATTGTATGACATACGCTTGGGATCGGGCGGCACCGCCTGGGCATTAACCAGAACTTTGATGCTTTCAGGCACAATTCCAGAGCCAGGATCAGTCAGTGTTACGCCAAAAGCCACTGGCCCGGTGCCAGGCACAACAAGGGGTTCATCTGGATCAAGCGCAAAGGCTTCAAAAGTTTTTTCCGCCGACATGAGCGCAAGGGACGGTTGAGCCGCATAAGGCGCCACGGCATCAAAGGGCGTGCTTTCAAACGCATACAGGGCCGCATTATCGCCCAACACGAATAATTGACCATCTACGGCGACAGGCGCCGCAGACACTCCATAAGTTAGAATTTGTGGGCCGACGGGATCTGCACCCGGTGCCGGTCCTCCCTCGCCGCCGTCGCCACGCCCGCCGCCAGGAGGTGGCCCACCCTCGCCGCCAAAGCCACCGCCTTGATCAACCATTACTTGATTATCCGCCGCTGGTTCAATAACACGCTGCGTTTCCATGCGGTATTGCCACAGTATTCGGCCATCGTTGGGGTTCAAGGCATACAGCACGTCATTTTTGCCACCTACGACAATCATGTCGTCTAAAAGGGTGATATTACCAAGTCTTCGGCCACGCGCTAACTCGATTCCCTCCGGCCATAATGCCCTTCCGTTATTCAAATCTATTGCATACAACAGGCCTCGCTCAGTGCCAGCGTAAACACGGCCCTGCCCGCCATTAGTCAAGCGACCGACGGGAGAAGTTAAGACACGCCCCTTGGTGCGAAAATTCCATACAGGCTGGCCAGTGCGCTGATTATAAGCACGCACTTCTTCTCCGACAGCGATGACGACTTTATCACCTAAGAGCAACGGAGATTCGAAAGACGTCCCACCAATTGGCGTATTGTAAATCTCTTTGCCGTCAGCAATATTGAATACGTAGAACTTCTTGTCTGTTGCGGGAAAGAACATCTTAGTGCCGTCGGGGGAAATAGCGGGAGTTGCCGTGATGGCCGTATTTCTTCTACCAAGATCGTAGCCATATTTTGAGTCAATATCGCCTTCGCGGGTAAAACCTACCACACGGCCTGTTGTGGTAAAAACCAAGATGCGCTCGCCATTGGGCGTTTGGGCTAAAGTCGGCGCCCCCCCTTGAACTGAACCAGGGGCCTTGCCTTCCCAGGCACGACCTCCATCCGAAGTGCGAAAGGCCAAGAGTTCGCCTTTGGAGGTAAGAACCAAAATCACATCGCCGTTTTGGCTTGGCAATAAGGTGAGAGGCGCGCCTTGACTGCCAGGAATATCTTTTTCCTGACTTTTCCAAATGAGGTTGCCATTCTGCGCGTTAACGCAAAACAGCGTCCGTCCTGCCACAAAATAGGCGCGTCGGTCGCCCGCCGGGCCTACAATCAGCGGCGGATACAACCCGCGTGGCGAACCCACCTCTTCGGTCGAATGCCGCCACATTAAATTCAAAGGCAGCGTATAAGTGGCTTCACTGGTGCCGGTGCGCTGCGGATCACCTTTCCACATCGTCCACGCTTCCGTGGCGGCTTCGGCAGGCGCTACCGCGCTCACGCTATGAAACGCCAACGCCATACAAAAAATCAACGCACTGTGACGCATATATCTCCTTCGTTCTTGGTCAAGTGTCCTTTGTTGCGGCCTGTAACCACGAACAACGGACATTTAACTACTGGCTAACTTTATTCTTCTGCTTCGCGGATGCGATAACCCGCCGGCGGTTGAAAATGCGAAGACGGCAAGGCTTTGACTTTATGATAGTCACGCCAACTGGCTGTTGCCGTCAATTGCTTCGATTTAATTTCCACGCGCACCGGCAGGGCATCGCTCAGGCGCAAAAGAGCTTTCACCTGGCCGTTTTGACCCATGAACTTTGTGGCCGACCAAATTTCTACGGCCTCGCCGTTCACTTTCGAGGTGCCGACACGTTTGGCACCTTGTTTTTTGAGATTTGCACGAATCGCCGCCGGATTCCGCAACCACGGTTGCGGATCGAGACTGGATAATCCCGGATTCTTTGTTGCTTTCGCTAATTGATAGCGCATGCCCGTTTTCGAGCGCGGCAACAACTTATAAAGGTAAGGAGGAGAAATCAAAACGACTAAAGGCCGTTCGCCAACTGCTGTCTCCAGGCGGGCCTGTTGGCCCTGCGCGACGACTTTAGCATCTAAAGCGTCACCCGGCATCGCCTCTTCGCCATCGCCACGATAAGAGAACTGGGCTTTCACGCGAAATGTTAAAGCCGACGTTGACTTTTTGGCGCCAGAGGCTTTTCCGGCGGCCTTTGACGCCTCCTGGAGTGTTACTTGTGTAGCAAACACCACTAAAAGCCCCAGTAAAATACCAAAGTTACGATTTATCATGATAGTTCGATAAGCCACGAACTGGTGAGAAAACAAGAGTGAAAAATCCGGCGAAAGGTATTAATGCAGCGGTAGATTAAAGTTAGCCGATTCGCCCCTTTAACGCAAATTATCGTGCAGCCTGTTATTGCACCGTTTGACTGAAAATCTCCTTTTTTGAATAGCGCTGTCAGACGTATGAGAAGATGTCAACGTTCGCCTCAAACCAAAATTCTCATGAGTCTTAAACTAACTACACAAAAGTTAATATCCCGACCTCGGCATAAGATGTGCGATGTAGGACGAGTTGCTTTTCAAAGATAACTTAAATGTTTCGCTAACGATTAGCACAACTACCACAACACTTGGCATTACACAGCCCTGCTAAAATGGAGAATGAAAGGGTGACGATGATGATAGAAATGACGGTTGAGGGAATTGGAATTGATCCACATAACAATCCACTGGTGCTCTTGCGCGACGCGGAGCGAAAAATGTTTGTGCCGATTTGGATTGGCCCCGCAGAAGCGATTTCAATTCAATGGGAGTTGGATCATCGCCAACCGCCACGCCCTATGACACACGATTTGATGACTAACATTCTGCGTGAGATGGGCATTCGCCTTTTGCGCGTAACAGTTAACGATTTTTCCGATCAGGTATATTATGCGCGTTTGCATTTGCAAATCGGTGAAGATGACACGATTCAAGAAGTGGATGCACGACCGTCTGATGCCATTGCCTTAGCGTTACGCGCGAATTGCCAGATTTTGGTGAGTGATGATGTGGCGCAGAAAACCGGCATCCAGGTCGAAGAAAACGAAGACGTAACCGATGACGACGTGGCAAACACCCCGCCGGAAGAGCTTTCCAAATTCCAGAGGTTGCTCGAAGGTGTGGATTTAGGTGAAGGCGAATCTAATTAACGTCAGCAATGAGCTTTTTAAACGAGCCTACAAAAACGCGAGAATGCTTAGATTTTCGCGTTTTTGTTTTGAACACCCCGCAAAATATCACGTCGAACGGCACTGTTACGGCGGAAAACAGCTTCCACAGCAACTTTTCACCGCCCGCCGCACGAAAGAGGAAACAGCAATGATGCAAAATAATGGACGGATTCGCGGGTTGGCAATTGTTACAGGCGGCGTGTTAGCCGCATCGGCTCTTTTAGTGCCAGCACCGGCCCAGGCCGATAAATCCGACACTTTAAAAATCGGCGCCACCGTTCTGGGAGCTGCCGCCGCTGTATTGGCTGCCAAAGGCAAGACGGTTCCCGCCGTCATCGCTGGCGCTGCCGGTTATTACGCCTATAAAAAAGGCCGCGACGAAGACCGTAAAAAGAACGATTACCCCTATTACGGGCAAGCGGGCACTTATCCGCAGTATCCGGCCAACAATTCCAATTACCCTTCAAACAACTATCCAACCTACGGTAGTTATCCAACCAATAACTATCCATCCAATAATTATCCGACCAACAACTATCCGGCGAATTATCCGTCCTACGATTATCCGTCAAACAGTTATCCAACCTACCAACAGCCGGCCAATTACCCGCCTTATCAGTCGGGCGGCTACAACACCGGCTATAATGGTGGTTACGACAGCTATCCCAACAGTTATCGCGCTGTGGCGCCCCAATCCGCTGCGCCCGCGCCGCGCTCGAACCAAAGAGCTTTAGCTCCCCAAGTCGTGCTGCGCTAATTCCAGTTCAAAAGCGGTTCTCCATATCAAAAGCCGGCTTCGCAAGAGGCCGGCTTTTGGCTGCCTGAGTGAGAGATTTAGAGAGAGATTTTGGGGACTTGTAGCCCTTTCAGGCGTCGGTTGAGCGTCAAATGAAACACCAATTGACAGATAATTGCTTGACAAAAGCGGCGCCCGCACCTAAAATCCCTCTTTGCGAATTTGACGGACAACGAAATTTAAATTTGTATTTTCGTTG
>DASWNL010000712.1:0-6751 GCA_036399215.1 Abditibacteriaceae bacterium | reverse complement strand
CGTTGCGCACCAGGGCACGCAACGCCGAGCGCCGTATGAGAGCGTCCTTATCTTGCTGTGCTACCATGGCAAGTGTGTCCACCGCAGCGGAGCCGATCTGTGATAAACCGCGCACTGCCGCGCGCCGCACAATTGGGTTTGAGTCTGCCATCGCTGCTTTCAACACCGGTAAACCGGCAACGCCCTTTTTTGTGGCGGTCAACACCGCCTGCCTGCGCTGGCTCGCGCCTGGAGTTGGATTCTCAGCCGCTATCGCGCTGCAAGTGAGTGTCATGCTAATTGCTCCGGCCATCCATTGTCTTGTATAAGCTTTGCTCATTTTTGACTTTCCATTTCGCAAATTCGACGGGGCATATCTTATAGCCTGGTTTAGCATGAGCTATCGTTTTAGCTTGTGCTTACTGGGCCTGTGCTTACTCTGTTACCCAAGGCTGGCTGACATAATCGCAATCATCTTTATTGCGCTAAGGTTGCAACGGCGGGCAGCCTTCAAACCAATTGTCCATAAACGAGCTGGCGCGCTTCTTTGTTGGAATTGGGTGGAATGGATGAACCGGGCGGTAAATTCATATCACGGCTTGGCCATCTCTGTCCAGAGAGCAAAGATGCCACCGGCAAAGGGCGAACCTATACGGTTCACGAACTTAACAGTCACGGTGTTAATCTTTCGTCCCAGGCTGTCGGTTTTGTTGTGAATAAGATCAAACGGGATGGCATAACGCACATCAATGTAGCCGTCTGGCTTTTCGCCCTTGAGCTGTTGTGTTGCAATTTTGCGGTCGTTAATAAAGATGTCAAATTCGCGTCCGATGTCACTGCCGTGATAAGTGACAACCACGGCCGAGGGAGCCTCGGTTGATACTTTTAAATCGTAACTGAATTGACGCGGCGAATGGCGGTAGATTCTATCTTGGAACGGGCCGGAACTGCTTTCTCCCTGTAAGTTGTGCGCTTTCTCGGAAACTGCATCGCCAATCTGGACGAAGTCAATCGAACCGGGCGGCGGTTGGGTAGCCCTGACAATGGCAGCAAACTCTGGTGTCTGAGAGTCAGCAAGCCAGACGGCATAGGAGTAAGCGGCACTGTGTGGGTCGGGTTTCCGGGCAGGGTCACGATACCAGCGCCCAACATTGGCAAAGGGCACAAAGAGCGGTTCGATAGTGGTGCCGGACGTGGTCTGGAGTGCAGCGCGATAAGCGGGGCCGAGAACTCCGGCGGGCACGCGTTCTGAGCGGGGTGCTGTTTTCTCCTGAGATGCCAGTGCCACAGAACGACCAACCTGCAAAGGGGCGGGAAGATTCTTGACATCCCACCACAACGTATCAACAGCGTAGACAACAGGCCCTCGCATTAAAGCCCACCGCGCTCGCTCAGTAGGCAAGTGGTCATGCTCCACCCATTGAACGGTCATGGGCAAGCGCAGCGTGACCTTATCTCCCGCTTTCCAGGAACGTGTGATCTCCAGATAGGTGCCGGGTTGTGCTCCCTTGACTGGCACGCCGTTGACCTGCGCATCGGGATTCTTGCACCACGAAGGCATGCGCAACTTCACGGTAAAACGTCCCGGCACATTCGGCTTAACATGAATTATTACGGTTTCTTCTTCAGGGTAGCGAGTCTCTTGTGTAAGCGTTACGTTCGCTCCGCCTTCAAGTTTGAAATCAATCGAAGAAGGCACATACTGGTTTACGATGAGAGCACTTTTCTCCTGCGCATAAAAAAAGCGCGGCAACTGCGACACCAGTAAGTGTCCACTGGATGTGCAGCAGTCGGGGCCGTGAAAATACTCCACCGGTTTGAGGCCGTTGGGCGGTGTGTGATAACGGTAAGAATCACCGTCCACAGTCTGGGAAGCGAAGACATGATTTAAGAGCAGGCGCTCTTGAACCTCCGCATAGCGTGGGTCACCGGTTACCTGTAGCAGGGCTTGATTCAACTGCATCCACGACATATTGGCGCAGGTTTCGACCACATGGCCTTCAACAGGCCGATGATAGCCCGGTTCGTAATGCTCGGCCACGCTAACACCACCCGTAATATAAAGCTGGCGCCTGCTGATGTCCTCCCAGGCGCCGACCACTTTGCGCAGATAGGACTCGTCGCCGGTGATTTGGTAGAGGCGCAGGAAAGCCAGAAAGTTGAGTTGGAAGGTGTGCGAATGAACATAAGGTTGCAACTCATGGACACCGATTTTGCCTGCCGCCACATCATCCAGTCGCGAGAATGCATCCCATCCGCTCCAAGTATCTATGCGGCCTACCACCCACTGCGACCAATCCAGAAAGCGCTTATCGCCCGTGGTTTGATGCAAGCGCAGAATCGCATCAAGGATGAGCGTGCCTTCCCAACTGTAATGCGCCGTGTGACCGGCAATATCCGAAAAGTCGTGAAGTTGAGGCGCTTTTGGAGTGCCCGGTGGCACCCAGGCGGCCTGCGCTGTAATTTGAGTGCGTTGGTTGTGTGGTGGCCGAATAGGGCTTGGCCAGAACTCGGCTTTGCCCGGCCCAATGTGAGTGAGGTAATAATCGCCCAGCTTCTTTGCCGCCTCCAGAGCAGAGCGATCACCCCATACCTCCCAGGCAGTGAGCAGGGCGTGCAGAGTCCAATAATGTTCATACGCTTCAATGCCGCGAATTGGCTTTTGCGATGTGCGCACTGCCGGGTCAGTGATGCCGACATAACCTCCCGGCTCCTGCGACTTAACCATGCGGGCAAGGATGCCTCGCGCCTGAGTTTCAAGGGCCGGGTCTTTAGCAAAAGTGCTGGAAATAATACTCGATTCCAGCCATTTGCCCGGATGTTCACCGATCCAGAACCAGTCGCGGTAGCGCGGCTCTTCCACCATGCGCACATAGCGGTTAATGTCGAATTTTTTCAACGAGCCGTCTAAGTTAGCCTGCCAACGCTCGCCGACGAATCCGCCAAGATGATGCACCTGTTGTGGTGCCACTGGATTTTGTCTGAGCCGCATATTGGTGTCATTCTTTTGAGAATTTACATTAGGTGGCGAACCCGCGAGGGATGCCTTAGATGCCTTGATTGAAGCGTCGGCAATAGGGCGAGATGCCGCTTTGAGGCGCAGAATCGTCACCGATTGAGGTGGAAAAACGTGGCGGAGGTTGGCTGTGATACCAGTTAGAGTTCTCTCAACCGGCAGAACCTTTGTGGGAGTCGCAAAGGAGTTTTCGTCATCCGGGTTGGACGCAGTCAGCACAATCGCCTTACCGCTACTCTCAATGCGCCCGGCTCCCTGAAGATCAATGGTTGTCTGCTGCGGTTGCGCCGAAACGTTAACTACCTTGACAATCACTTCGTCCTGTTTGCGTCCGGCAACGACATACAGAGATTTCACAACAGGGCGCGTTATCTCCTGCACCAGTTTGCCGTCCAGGAAGCATTTAATCGTAGCGCCTTTTAACTCGATACGAATGTCATACCAACGGTTGGTTTCTATGCGGCCAGGAATGCGAACGTCCACGCCGGGCAATTCGATGCCATGTTGGGTATTGTTCCAACCACCCAAATTCCACCAACTCTTTGTTTCGTCGCCGGGCGACTGGAACATAATCAGGAAGCCTTCGCGCCCGCCGAGTTTGCGCGCCTTAAGAGAGTAGGTGTAATCGCTCCAGGCGACATCCCCCACAATCGCACGCGGGCCTTCTATGGCCTGGATTTGACGCAGAGCATTATCAACAATCTCCCACTTTCCGCCGCTGGTTTTCCAACCCTCCAGCCCTTTTGAGAAATCACCGGCAAAGAGTGTGTTTCCATCTTTGGTCACGCGGATATCTTTGAACTCGGCTTCGGTATTCCATGTGGCCACGCCAACCATGCCGGGAAAGGTTGCGTCTTGCTGCGATGAAGAAGTATTTACTGGCAAAACTACGTCAGGGCAGTTGCGTGCGAACATGGATTGCACATAGTAGGAGGGTGAACCATAAACGCGGGCGTTGTCGAACCAGATTAAGTTTGGCGTCCACTGCGTATAACCCGCCTTGGCAAAAAGCGGCGCATAGGATGCCATATGCACTATGTCTGCGTTGCGCACCAGGCCGGTCATAAAAGCGGCTTCGGCCAGTGCCGCCGAGAAGTTGTTGCGCCTACCGGCAGTATGCGCCGCATACTCGCCGGCAAAGACCTTGGGGCCTTTGCGGTCATAACGGTCATAACGGTCGCTCTGCTGGAGAAACCAGTGCGGCGGACGGTAATAATGCTCATCAACAATCTGAGCCGGTGTGCCGGCTTTGAACTCGTTCCAGGCTAAGTTCCACCATTGATCGTCCACACCCGGCCCGGAAGTTGAAATCAACTGGATATGCGGATACTTCGCCTTGATAGCCGCATAGAAAACTTTGTAACGCTCGAAATACTGTGGCCCCCACTGCTCGTTGCCGATAGCCAGATATTTCATGTTAAACGGCGCACGATGTCCCATGGCCGCCCGCTTAGCACCCCAGGGGCTGGTGACCGGCCCGTTTGCAAATTCAATAAGATCGAGCGCATCCTGCACCCACGGCCCCAGTTCGGATAAGGGCACACACTGTCCGGTCTGAAATTGACAGGCCATGCCGGCATTTACGACAGGAACCGGTTCTGCGCCAATATCCTCGCACAACTGGAAATACTCGTAAAAACCTAAGCCATAAGTTTGAGAGTAATGAGGCGCGCCAGACTCTGCCCAGCGATTCCAATTTTGCGGGCGCGTTGCTACATCACCAATGGTGTCCTTCCAACGATAAGCGTTGGAGAGGTCTTTGCCTTCGACGATGCAGCCGCCGGGAAAGCGCATGAAGCCGGGCTTCATGTCGGCCAGCATTTTTACGATGTCGGCGCGCAGACCGTTGGGCCGCTGCTTCCAGGTGTTTACCGGGAAGAGAGAAACCATATCGAGATCTACGCGGCCCGGTGTCGTCGCTAATAAAACCAAACGCGCTTTTTCGACAGTGCCCTGGCTTTTTATCAACTGCTCAAACTTCTTCCACTGCAAAGGAAGACGGTCGATGCGAGCTTGCCCTAAAATGCGGCCTTGTTCATCTTCTAAGATAACCACGAGCGTGCCTTGAAAAGCTTTGTCGCCCCGCGCATGAACCGAGAAACGGTAGCTCTCATCCTTCTTGACGGCGATACCACCAAAACCCTCGTTGGCAAGGCCAAAGCCTTGTCCGGCAGCACGCACTTGAAGACGCGCATAGTGCGGGTTTTTGGAATTCAATGGCTCGGCTGTCTCGATCTTAAAGTCGCCCTGACCATTGCGATTGATAGTCTGCCATGTCACCGTGCGTTCGCGATGTTCAAAGGAGCGATTCTGCACAAGTTCGGCATAGAGACCGCCATCTGCACCGTAATTAACATCTTCAAAAAACGCGCCGTGTAAAGTGGGACTTACAGCAACGCCCGGCTGATTTACGTTGACGGTTAAACGAGTTTCGGCGCTGGCCGGTAAATGAGACGTAATGACCAATGAAACGACTGCAGTCATTAAAGAGAGTTTAAGAAGAGAAGGAATCGTCATTGTGTTGTCTGTTCGGATTTAAGGAATCCTCAAGGAAATTATTGGCTGGTAATCGGGAATTCTTGTTGCAGTAGGACGGGCCGCTTCTGCGCGATGGATCTTTTGAGAGCTGCTTCAACTTGTAGCTCCTGCAAACCCGCAATGCCCGGCACGGGAGGCGCCTGTTCATGGCGCAGTGAGTGGAGATAAGCGTCCAGGGATTTTTTGAAGGAGTCCTTATATTGATCCCAGCGCGAGGTATGCCTGACAAGAGAGCGTGACTCATGTGATTGCCCGGCACCATCAAGTATTTCCAGTGTGCCGTCTAAATCTCGCATATGGATGCGGCCATTTTCAAAGGTTAATATGAGTTCGTAAAGCGGATGCTGCCAACTCATGCCTGCCGTGCCGATCAAGGTGCCGGTGGCGCCGTTTTCCATACGCAGCGCGGCCACTACATCGGGTGCCTGGATGTTGACTATAGGCGCACTGTGCTCCATTTGTCCTGACAAAGCGGTTATCTCTGCCACGTTACCCGCAAAATGTTGAATTAAATCAATGCAATGGCTCCAACAGGCGTAATGCACCAAACCGGCAGCATTGATAACCTGTCCAAAGTTGCGCTCGGTAGCCGCTTTTCGGGCGGCCAGAGTCTGCTCAAAGAAGCGATAATTAAAGACCATCGCCGTTTCACAACCACGCTCCGCGGCCAGGTTCAGCATCTCTTTGCCTTTATGGAAATCGTCTTCGTCCACATGTGCCTGGCCATGAACAGCGACTAATGGCTTCTCAAAGAAAACCTTCGGAACACCACCCTTAATCACCTGCATGCCGATTTCGTAGCGCACTGTTTCGCTGGTCAGGATCATTGCGGCTGTAGGCTCCCAATTCACCAATGACTCAAGAGAAGAAAAGACCTCACCGCCATACTCTTTGGCGACCTGCACCGCTGTGCTCTGCGTGCGGTTGTAATAACCAAGTTCGACATCGGGTTGAATGGCCAGATAGGGAATATAGTTGTCGCGGCTTACTGTGCCGGTGCCAATCACGGCGATTTTTATTGCCATTGCATAATGCCTTTTAAAAGTTTCTGAAAGTTCTGTGACGAGAGGAGTTTTACATCAAGGTGAAGCAGTTAGTATGCGATACCGCGCTGCGCAGAGTAATACAGCTATCCCGATGGTGCAGGGTAGCGATTAACAATTCTTGCTTAAGAGATTGTTGATATTAACGGGAAAACCCAAACTTCGCAGTAACTAT
>DASWNL010000711.1:0-11049 GCA_036399215.1 Abditibacteriaceae bacterium | reverse complement strand
TTGTTGCCGATGACGGTCTTGCCCCAGCGGCGCCCGCAGTTGATGGCATTAAAACGCCGCGCCTCTTTAAGGACGCGGCGTTGACCGGCGTGAGGCCGGGGCAGAGTTAAGATGTATTCGCTCATTCGGGCGGCTCCACGTCGGCATACTCGACTTTGATGCTAATGGCGCCTATGTGCTCTGTTTCCTGCTTTACGTTGTCGCGGTATTTCTCAGGTCGGCGCGATTTCAAAAGCAACACCAGAAGGCCGTCGCTGTATTTGCGCTCGAAGTAGGGTTCGCCGGTTTCTGGATGTTCAACCGGGTCGCCGCTCCTGGTGAACTTGTATTGCTTCTCGCCTTCAATGGCACGGCGTAGTGCCTCATCCTCAAGGCGGTCGGCGCCGGCGTCAATGGCAGCATCCCACGCAGCAGCAAAATCCACGTCGTTTTCGCGGGCATGATAGGCAGTTACACGATGCACATCCACGCCTTCAGCAGCGCGCGTGATCGAAACGCCGTCTGCCAAAAGCTGAAGGAATTTCTCCTTCTTTTCATGTGTAAAATGTGTATATTCTGCCATGAGAATCAATCGTGGTAACGCTGGTGTAATGCAGCGACTAAAGCTAACGATGCCGTTGCCGGTTTATGGGCAACGGCATAAGAAAACGCGGCGTAATAGATCACCAGCAACTTGAGAGGGATAAGCTCCATTAGGGGCGCACTCCGTTGTGTGCTTGGCCCAGCGAAACGCCGGTAATCTGCACATGGCCGGGGTCAAAGTTACCCTTGCGATTCCACTTGCCTTTCCAGTCGCGGCGCGCGATCAGGGTTTGAATGCGCGCCCGGTCAGTAAGGGGAAGGCTCCAACCCAAACCACAGCCCGACGCCAGACGATGACTCTGCGCGGCGCCGGCCATCATTAAATAGAAATCAGGAGTCGAGCGGTAACGGAGCACACCGTTTAGCTCTTCAACGTCCATCGCTAAAGCATCCGGCTTGCCCTGTCGTGTCTGGGCATTATGGAAAGACCACGGAACTTTGGAATAACCTTTGGCCTTCAAAGCGGCCTGCGTCTTGGGGTTGCGGTAGGTGCCAACAATCCAGGGGCGCCGCTTATGTTTTTCGAGATCGCGAATAGTCGCGGCGAACTTGGCGCGCACCGGCGCATGAATCAGTTGCAACTTGAGGGCGTTGTTTTTAACGCGCAAGGCTTCCATGCCATCAGCAGCTTTGGCCGGGAGCACTACAGCTAAGGCCGCAAAGACAAGGGTCAGCATCTGGTTTTTGAATTTGTTTTTCATAAGAGGAAACAAGCCGCCGGGCCTGTCCCCGCCTCGGAAATGATAGTGAACGGGCGGCATCGCGGCGGCTTGTAGAAAGGGTTTTAGCGCGCCGGATGAAGGAAAGATAAGAGCGTAAGAAAGAGTTGAGGAAAATGTGAAGAGAGAGCCTGAATAACGGTAAAATAATCTTTACGGGCACACGGGCAAATCTATTAAGGCTTTCCTGCGATGCCGCTCACCTTCGAGCATCTCTTTCCCCCCGTGCGTGACGGGGTTGATGCGACTTACACTCTCAAAGAAATCCACAAGGCACTTATCCTTGATGGATATGAAGTCACTTACGACCAAGTAAGCGAAGCCCAGCGGGAATTGCATCGGCGCCCGTCCACACGCGAGATTGTCGGGCATATTGATATTGATGGGCAGCGCGCTTATGAATTCACTTGGCAGGGCGCGTGTCGGATTGCACGCAAGGTTGCGGGGGGGCGCTTATCCCAAAAACAGAAAATGCAGGCCGAGGCTATTGAACACCTGCATAAGATGGGCGCGGTGATGGAATATCGGGGTGCTGTGGATATGGAATTGATTCGCCAAAATGCGGAAATAATTCGGCTGCTTCACCTTTTGGTGCGCTTAAGTGGTGGCGACCCAGCCGCGCCGGATAAGCCCGAATAAAGAAACTTTAGCCTGATTCCTCTTAGTTCCTAGTCTTGGCCCATTTGTGAGCCAGAATACCCGTCGCGCGCTTTTTGTGGCAGGTATTCTCTTTCTATGTCTAATTCGCGTTGCTTAAATTCTCCTCAACTTTTCCAAAAATTAGCCCGCAAAGGAGTGGACTATCGGCAAGAGGTTATTCCGATGTCTTCAATTGCTCCTGCTGCAGTTCCCGTTGTTCTTAGCTCCAAAGCGCGCGTTGATGGAATTCTTGAACAGCTTGACTTAACCGCGCCTTACATCACGCCTGCCGCCGTGGCGCCCTTCTTGGGCATTACGGCCCACGGCGCCTGGTATCACTGCCGGAACTATTCCAAGCTGCGCTTATGGAAAGGCTCCTATCGCTTTTACACCGATGACGCGCAGCACATGGAAATCCTGCGCGGCCTGATTGGGCGCATCCTCGCGAGTGGTCGGCGCCTGCCAAGTGGCAAAGTAGCACGCGGTTAATCGCTTCACTTTGTAACTAATCCGCCCATTATTGTTACAGCCCCACTTTTAGGGTTTTGTTACACCCTCAAATCTCCTTATGGGATAAGGGGATTTCGGCACTTTCTCTAGTGAAAACGTGAATTTAAAATCGTCGAAGAAAAACGCCAAAAAATACAGTCAAACCGGCCAAAAAGGGCGCCCGGCGCGCATTCCTATTACCCAGTGCATTGGCTACATTCGCGTGTCCAGTGAAGAGCAGGCCGATTCCGGTTTATCGCTCGAAGCCCAGCGCTTGCGCGTTCAGCAGTTCGCGGAGCTATCAGGCTGGCAACTGGTTCACACCTTTGAAGATGCCGGCGTGAGCGCCAAGAACCTTGAGCGCCCCGCCTTGCAGGAAGCATTAAAAGAACTCAGGCCAGGCCGCATTCTCTTAGCTTTAAAGATTGACCGCCTGACGCGCTGCGTGCCTGACCTTTATGAACTGGATGCCCTTGTCTCCGATCAGGGCGCCGAATGGGCCACGGTTACCGAAAAGATAGATACCTCAACAGCCACAGGCCGGATGCTGCGCACCTTTATTGCCCTCATCGCTGAATGGGAGCGGGGCATCATCGCCGAGCGCACCGTGGCCGCGCTGGGCGAAAAGAAGCGGCGCCGTGAACGATTGGGCACCACACCGTTAGGGTATAAAACCATCGAAGGCGCAGACGGCCTGAAACTTGTCGTCGAAGATGCTGACGAAATGGAAACCGTTCGATTGATTCGAGAGTGGCACAACGAAGGCAAAGGCTTGGGTTTGCGCGAAATTGCGCGCCGCTTGACGGCAGAGGGACATAAGACCAAACGCGGCGGGGCCTGGGAGCCGATTACGGTTTCAAGGCTTTTGAAGAAACGCTATCTGGAAGAAATCAAAAACGGCGCGCTCTAATTGAGCGCGCCATTTTATTTCTAAAGGGCTTCATGCCAGGGACTATTGGGATGATTTCCTTCGGCTTTTGCCTCATCATAAGTCAACAGCGGGCGAAAACCTTCCTCTTTGCATTTCTCCAAGGCTTCGCCCATCGCATGACTGGGATACGCTTCGCCTTCGCGGCTATGAATTGAATCGCATAATCCAAAAACATCACCACGCCGCCGCGCCACTTCATCGGCATCCACCAGAAGCTGTTTGAGCTTGCGGTTTTCCTTTTCAATTTCACTCATACCTACTGTATCTAAGCCCATGGGCTTACCCCTTCTATTGTTTGTCTGGCTAACACGTTGGCAAGGCTTCACATCGCGCCGCCCGCATCTCGTCCATGTCAGCAGCGGTAGGCGCGAGGATTTGACGCATCTTTTTGATTGTTTCCTCACTTGTGCCAACGCGCCGTTCATCGGCTTCAATCTCTTCCCAGCTTTTATAAATACGCGCCCGCATTCGTATCAAGCCCTTAATCACGATACGCTCTTCAGCGTTTGCCGGGCGTCGGAATTCAACATTTTGGGGATTCAAGTAGCCGCGATGTTTTAGCGTGCCTGTGGGCCACGATTCCCAATCATAAACCAAAACAAAACCGTTATTCATCGCCTTTTTGGATTTTATGCGAATATAAACCATTGTCATGCGTCGCTCTGGTGACTCTTCAGAAAACTGCGCCAATATTCTGCGACCAACTTCAGCAATGCGATCCGATGGGCGCTTTTCAGTCAGAGGAATTAGCATGGACTAACTCCTTCTTTCAGCGCTTCCAGAATTTCGGCCAGGTCATGATCGTTCTCGCAGTAAATCTTGATGTCGTTGCCGAGGTCGGCATCCTTGCCGCTTTGATAGGTGCCGTCCGCGTCAATCACAAGACTTCGTAAATAAATAATTTCGGTGGCCTGCAACTCGCCACCGCAGATTGGGCATTCATCAATCATTGATTTTCTCCTTTGGCGCGACTTTGATGTTATCGCCGCCGCGCCTCTCGCTTTACCAGAACAGCACTCCGGCTTTTAATCCGCCTAAAGCGTTGCGCCACTGGGCAGCGGTCAGTTCAGAGCGGCTCTGAATGCGCACGCCTAAATAAATTCCCATCGCACCGCGCGCCCTGTCTTGCGCCTTCATATCGCAGCCCATTTCACGAGCCGTTGCCGCGAACTCACGGATGATGTGATAGTGAGGGCAGCGGCCACTGGAAACGGGAGCTTCGATTTCGGCCTTGGCCTGCGCCGCTTCGATGGCAGCGGCTTCGTGCGCTTCAATCGAAGCAAAGGCCCGTGCGCGGAACTGCTCCTGCGATTCCCACCAGGCGCGCGGCGTGATGGTTAATCCACCTACTAAACCGCAGCACGCGCACCGCGCTTTATCGGGCCGCACCTGCTGAGAAATTCCACTGGCTGCACAATCGGCACAAACTTGGTTGTTCTGATTTACTTGCATGACTATCATTTCCTTAACGGGGGATTGATAAAGAGCGGGGCGCTTTATTCTTAGCGGGGTAGGCGCCCCTTCTCTTTAACTATATTAAATTATACACACATATTCACAGGGCGCCATTAGCTTTCTACTTATGAATAAGTGTGTATTTAATAGTATTTGCTCATTAATTGTGGATATATTCAAAGGGTTATTGTAGAATCATCGGCATGACCAAAAGTAAAGGTATTGGGAAAGGTGGCTCGCGCACCGGTGCAGGGCGGCCAGTAATCAAAACAGACGGCTCCCGGTATAACGTCTATTTAAGTGGTGAAGCTAATGCTTTAATCGATGCGCTGGCGAAAAGCCTTGAAGTGTCGCGCAGTGAGGCGATTGAGGTTGCAGTCAAGGAAGCGGCTAAGATGCGTAAGATTGAAGTAGAGTAGGGCTAAAAACTCACGGAAACTGTTGCTTATGCTTCATCAAGCCAATAGTAATAAGCCTTATTTAAGGCATTGGCCCGTTTGATGGCGACTAAAGCACCGTTAAAATCGGCGCGCTCTAAAGGTGGTGTGCGGATTGATAAAACGCGAGAATCGCGTAAGTATTTTTGTGCTTCATCGCTCTTCCAATCAACGGGTAAATCGTAAGCATTGATACGGTAATCGAGCAAGAAATCGTAATAATTTTTTCTCAGTGTGGCAAACTCGGCGTCATTTAAAGTGCGGACGTTTTTTGCATACCACTCACGCAAAACGTCGTAATAAACCGCGACATTAGCGCGCAAAGTTGGTTGGGAAAGAGGTTCCTTAGCCGAATAAGTTACTCTTTCTACGCTTAGAACGAACGGCACATTTTTCGTTATGCCATTGGCAGAGAGCGAGATTGTATCTTTATAAATACGAAAATCGGCGTGCAAAGGCACACGGACACTAATCCATAAAACGCGGGTGCGATAGGGCGCAAGGGATGGGTCTTTTTGTAAAGCGGGCGGAACCAGCGCATCCGGCCACCATAATTTATCCAAGCGCCGGTTGCCACTGGGTTGTGGCACATAAACGTAGTTTTCCCAGTAAAGCTGAATGTTTTCGGCACCGATGCTTTGGTTATCAGAAGAGTTTGGGTTTGCTACGGCAACTTTGATATGGGGTAACGCTTGCGCGCCGGCTTGCACCACGATTTGAAAGTTTTCCCATTCACCGCGTGTGGCGCGAAGAAAACGAAAGTCGCTTTTAAAGGGTTCTAACACGCCGGGCGCGACTGCTGTGAGTTTTTGCAAAGAGGAAACTGGCGTGACTTGCCAATCAGCGTGAGCAGAGGTAACAAACCACAAAGACACTAAGACACAAAGGAATGAAAGAGGAAATGCCTGCCGGCAAACCCCTTCTGATTCTCTCTTTGTGTCTTGGTGCCTCTGTGGTTGCTTCACAAAATCAAAACCCGCTTGCGAAGACGGCAAGGGCGGCGACTAACAACGAAACGGTCATCACGATGCCCGCGCAGCCGGGGCCGCATCCTGATTTGTCCATGATTTTACCCCTTGAGTAACGGCAAAATGTGCGCATCTACATCGGCGTCATTATTGGGCGAGGGCACGTCTTTGAACAGTTGCCAGGTTTCGATGTGTTCGACGCATTCGCCCGGTTCAACGCGAGTTAAAGGGCCAAGTGTTTCGACTTCGAGCATGGTTTCATTGGTGAATGTTTCAAAGTTGCAGCCCATGTCGGCGTAAGTGGCTTTGGCGTCATAAGAGAAGTTCGTGACGAACATGTTGCCATTGTTGGCATAAGCGGCCCATCCAACCGTGTTTGCCATACCCATCTTTTGCGGACTTGAATTAGCGGTGTCCTGGCGCAGCAAAATGTATTTTTCGCCCCACGTCCAGCGCGGGTCGTTCATGGCGGTAAACGTCCATAGCGTCAGCGTGTTGCCGGGAGCTAAATTTTCAGGATGCGTGCCACGCGGCGGAAGCGGTGTGATGCCCACGCCGCCGGGGGCCATGACGGACAATGCCCAGGGCGCGAATTCTGCGGCCCATTCGTGATGATTGAAGATGCGATGCACCACTTTGACTTCGGCTTTATCGGGCGAGAGAATGATGTCCATCTCTTTTTGAAGACGTGTGGTTGGCTCGGCTTCTTGGATGGTGCGCACGAAATCGCCATGATCTTCGATGTTGACCGGCTGGTTATCTGGCCAGTAAGTGCGCGGTTCGACTTCGGGCGCGTGCCAGAGACGATGGCCGCCATAAATGCGCCATTCATCGCCGCCGGTTTGGCCCATCATATTTTCAAATTCTTTGAATACATTCGGGCCATCTACAAAACCAAAGCGGATAATACGCGGGCCGACATCGCCGGTGATAACCAAGTCCACCAAGTCATTGGAAAGCTTGTAACAGTTATCCCAGCCGCCGTAAGAAACTTTATTCATGTTGTCCTTTATTCATCGGCAACTATGCACCAGCAGCGTGCAAGCGCGATTCTTCGTTAGGTTCTCCTGCATCGGCGAAGGCGAGGCTTTGGGCGTCCACTGCGAAAACTTCGCCTAAAAATTGTTCAATCCGTCGCCATAACAGCGCGGCCTGTGGAGTGTCCTGGCGCCAGAAGCGGCCTGTTGTGCCGGTAAAAACTTTGACTTCGGCCAGTTTGTCATGCTCAACCAGGCGTTCGCGCAAACGGACGATCTCACCGGGCGGCGGGCCTTCCTGTTGAGGATAAGCGCAAAAAATCGCGCCTTCAATATCTGCCACGAAATTAAGCGGCGAACCTGTGTGATTGTTGGAAAGCACCGGATATGTAATGAGACCACCGATGTTGGCAACGGCGCTGATACGGCTCTCATGGCCGGCGCAAAGCAAGGCGAAGGCGCCGCTCCATCCCCATCCCACAACACCCAAGCGCTTTTTATCCACACTTTCGTGATTTGATAAAAAATGCAGAGCCGCCAGGGCATCGCCGGTGACCTGCGTGTCACTGAGACTCTGTAGAAAGTCTTGCCGCGCAACGTCTGAATCGTCGCCTGGCGCTCCACTGCGGGCAAATAGATCGGGCACGACGACAGCGTAGCCGCTTTCGGCAAGACGAGCGGCAGCGGCGCGGGTGAAATCATCCAGTCCCCACTGGTCGTGCAGCAAAAGCAAGGCGGGGCGGCGCTCTGTGTCGTCAGTGTTCAAATGCAGTTCGAGGGGAACATCAAAGCCCTGATGGGCAAGGGAAATGGTTTGGCTCATAGCAAAATTAGGAGCGATTGGAAGCAACGCTCAGTGAACGATAAATAGGATTTGTGCGCTTTTCATGTGCAACAGTGGTGTCTGGGCCGTGTCCCGGCAGTAGGCGCGTGTTTTCCGGCAATAAAAGCAAGCGGTTCAATGATTCACCCAACTGCTGCTCAGAGCATCCCGGTAAGTCGGTGCGTCCAGCACTGCCTTTAAAAATTACGTCGCCCGATATGCAAACTTGGTGTTCGGCAAGGTAAAACGAAACTGAGCCGGGTGAATGGCCGGGCGTGTGAAGAATTTCTATGCTTTGAGCGCCTACTTTCAAGGTTTGCCCTTCCTCAAAAAAACCATCCGGCGGCACTTCATCAGGCGCTTGAAAACCAAACCAGAGAGCCTGTTCGCGCAAGCGTTCAACAAAGAACAAATCACCTTCGTGCATTAGCAATGGCACATCAAAGGCCCTTTTCCAGAGCGCATTGTCCAGAATATGATCGAAATGTCCATGTGTGTTCCAAATGGCGATTAAACGCAAGCCCGCACTTTGTAAGGCTAAGGCGCGATTGAGGGCTGTGTTGCTTTCCATGGAAGGATCAATGACAACAAACTCGGCGGCATCGTGATCAATCAACAAATACAAGTTGTTGTCCATCGGGCCAACAGAAAAATGTTCTATGGCAAAAGATGAGTTAGTCGGAAGCGGAGGCACAGGCTATGTTTAGCAGAAAGCTGCCCCGCAAGTGCATAGGGTGCGCCTGATATGAGGTTTATCGCTTCTGATGTGTCCGATGAGGGTATCACACAGGTGGCATGAGCGCAGGAAAGGAGGGAAGTGAAGTATAATTGCTATAACAGGTGTCTAAAGCAGAACGCGGCACAAAGTAGAAGATACCGGAGAATACAGGAACAAAATCCGACGCTTTTCTTTCAGAAGCGGGATGGAGTCGGGAGGTTCTATGTCAACAAGCGATATTCAACAGGCTACACCCCAGACTACTGCGCCAGCCACATCCGAAACTGCAAAACAGGTCGAGCAAAATGGAAGTGTGACCGATACAATTGAGGTCAATGAAGTTGCTTCAACTTCAACGCCTGACGCGGATAATGCAAACACGCCTGCTCTAAACGGCGCGCCTGCTGATACAAAAGCAGAATTAACAGAAAGCGACGGAGTGGAAGCGGACTTTGCAGAAGCGTCAGAAGGCTTAGCTGAATCGGATGCTTCGTTGGAGATTGATCACCGCCGTGCCAAGCAATTACTGGATCGCGCTATGTTGTTATCGGAGCGCGGCGATTTAGCCGGAGCAATTTTAGCAGCCCGCCAGGCCGTTTCCCTGGTGCCGAATGAGCCATCGGGCTATTCAATGCTGGGCTTATTGCATGAGCGTGCCGGCGACCTCGAAAAAGCCATCGCCGCCTATGAAAAAGTGCTGCACCTGGCGCCGCACAGCACCCTGGAACGCGATAGTTTAGATCGACTCAAATCCACACTCGAATCGGAAAATTCGTCGGTTCTTTTTCATTTCGACGATAACGAATTATTTGAAGAACCGCCGGCACTACCTACCACTGAACCAACTGCCGCAACAGAGCCGGTAGAAGCCAAAACGGCAGGCCCTGTTGCCCAGACTGTAGCCTCTGCTTTGCCGGCGACTCCTGCTGCCAGACCAGTGGGCGCAACGTCCAATGTGGTTACGCCTTCTGCACCCTTAGCCCAGAGTTTGCCCGCGCCGGCTCCCTTTGATCCTGCACTAAATCCTGCACTGACAGCGCGCCCGGTTGGAGGCCCACCCAGCGTTTTGCCGTTGACTATGCCCGCTATGGCGCAACGTCCTTCTCTGGGATTATTGATGCGTCAACCGTCCTTTTATTTTAAAGGTGCTCCCATCGTGGCGGCGACTACACTGGGCTTGCTTTTTATGGGATGGGCGCAGGGCGTTTCGCAATCTAAGTATTTAGAAGAGGTGCCTGTTAGCCCGACATCACAGGCGCGAACTGAGGTTTTGGCACCCAGGTCAGACCCGCAGTCTGGTGTGTCAACGGCAGCTAATGGAGGCACTGTGACAGGAGCTGTTCCGGCTCCTACGGCTGGCTCTGCAACTGCTAACGGAGGCGGTATTTTTGGAACAGGTAATGCCAACAATCCGGCGCCGCCTTCTACATCAGTATCAAGCACAACAAGAACAGGTAGCACGACTGCTTCAGGAAACACAGCCGGTGCTTCATCAAGTGCGCGTCCGGCAGGTGCAGGCGTAACGGGTTCTACTGGCGCATCGGGTTCAACGGGGGTGCAGCCTTTACCTCCGTCTTCAGCAGGGCCGGTCATTCCACAACCACGAGGGGCCGGGGCTTCCGGTGGTTCGGCGGGGCCGGGTGCTTTGGAAGCATTACCGCCGCTGCAACCGCGCCGGCAACCACAAGAGCCGGTGCGCCCAACAGCGCCATCGGCACAGCCTGCTTCGCCTGCCGCAGGTGATAACAGCGGCGCCAATACTGCCGGTAGTTCTACGGGTGGCGGCCTGTTCAATCCCAACAGTTCGCCACGCGGTTATATTCGTATTGATCCGGTGCGGCCTTCCAATCCTGTCCGCCCAGCGGCGCGCCCCGGCAACGAAGCGCGGGCTGCGGAAAATGCGGCTTCGCGTGCTGGTGCGGCAGGGCGCCCCGAAGATGTGGTGCCCAATCTGACCCGTTCCATTGAGCGCCAGCCGACAGGCTATGTGTATCAACGGCGCGCTATGGCCTTTATGGAAAGAGGTGACAATGCGCGTGCCGCCGACGATTTTCAATCGGCGATTTCTGCATATCAAGACCAGATTCGGCAAAACCAAAACGTCGAAGATGCGCGTAACGGTATCCAGGCCTGCCGCAGCGGATTAAATGCGGTAATGGCGCGAATGGGGCGTTAAAAGCAGTTGACTAAGTTGCGGATGCTCGCCGAAGATTGCCAAAACTTAAACTGTTAACCTATTGTTATGAGTCGAACTCCTACCTTTCTCTTTCCTGCTCGCTATGGCATTTTCACTCCTGCCCTCCGTTTGTGC
>DASWNL010000710.1:0-2302 GCA_036399215.1 Abditibacteriaceae bacterium | reverse complement strand
CAAGATTTCGGCTTCATCCAGACCAAGCGTGACTTGATTCGACAACTGATGCAAATGCCCCCACACTTTGGAGCCTTCTCCAAAAGTGCCGCGCAACGTTAAGCCTTTGCCTTCGGCCCATTTGCGTGCCCGCTCGATTTTCTCAGAAATCTCTAAAGCCGGTAAATGCAGCATCACACTGGCGCGCATTCCGGTGCCGGCGTTGGTTGGACAGGCCGTCAGGTAACCGAACTCTTGCGAGTAAGCCAGGCCGCCATGAGCATCAAAGAAACTTTCAAGGGCGTCATCTACATGATCCACGAGGTCGAAAGCCGGCACTAATTGCAAGCCGGGCAAAAGGCTTTGCAGGCGCAAGTGATCTTCTTCGTTGATAAGAATCGAAAGCGAAGCGTCTGGCGTGGCCGCTAAACCGCGCGCTAATTCTTCCCCAACGTGCTCGCGCGAAGTGAGATAGCGATCAATCAGGCTCTGGCGCTCCCAGCCGGTGAACTCTTCAAAAGGCAGCAACTTTATATCGTTAAGGCCGGATGTGCCTTGATTGAATTCTAAGGCTTGAAAGGTTTTATGGCGAACTGTAAGTAGCTCTTGAGGCGAGGCGTGATGCGGAAACTCGTAGCGTTTTAGATTGCGTGCCAGGCGCACCCGCGAAGAAAGCGCAATGTCGCTTTCTCGCCCGCCACGCCGCATCCATTTTGCCGTGCGTTCAAACGCCGTAGGAATAAAAGGAAAAGACATGAGAATTGAGAGTGAATTTAATAACCAGAATCAAGCTGCCAGTATAGCGGGCACCTGCCTTATTATTCATCAGGACGAGGCCGGGCGACACCGAATAACATCGCCCTGGGCTTCAAAAACTTTTCGCAAAAGGCCAGAGCGGAACGCCGAAGCAAAGGTGGCGCGAATTCTCGATCCCAGTTTGCTAAAGCCTAAATAATTGGCCGCCTCGCGCATGGCATCTTCGCGTTGACACCACTCCTGACCAATAACGATACCCAAAACCTCGATGCATTCTGCCAAAGCGTAATCTTCTATGCTCCAGGCGTCCATCAGATAAACCTGCCGCTCGTAACATAAGACGCGCCGCCGCACGGCTTCCTGCAAAACTTGTTCAAAGTTCACATTTTGCACATCGGGCCACATGACTGAGGCTTCCAAACACTCTGTTAAATCACGCAAAGCTTGCTCGGTATCACGTTTTTGGTCGTCAGAGAAAATTCGCCGCACCGTGATAATCATCGCGTCCAGGTCATAAGGATCTAAATCGTCCAGAGAAGTTGCTTTCTCAACTGGCGCCGATTTGACAGGAGTTTCGACGGGCGGTTTTGCCGGCGGCGCTTTAGGTATCTTCAGCAAATCTTTGACGGCGCTTTCCAGCGTTTGCAAGTGAGTCTCTGCAACGGGGAGCGCGGCGATTATCCAGTGATTAGTGCCGATGAAATAATTTAAATCATCGGAAAGCGGCACGTTTTCGAGGCGAAAAGCCAGAATCGGCAGTTCTTTTTCAACAGCGATGCGCACTTCGCGCAATACTTGATGCGAATGATTGGATGACTCTGAAAACACTAGGACTAAAACGCGGCTGGCATTGATAGCCCGGAAAATGGCGCCGGCCCAGGTTTGCCCCGGTGCAATGTCGCGCGGCGCTATCCAACAGGAAATGCCATTGGCTTCCAGTAGCGCACAGATTTCGTTGGCGATTGCATTTTCTTTGCTGGAGTGACTGACAAATACATCGTGTGCCATGGAAAACCTCACAGAGATTCACTGTTCACGGCAATGCTTAAAGACGGCGAACTGCGCTGCCATTAGCTTCGAGCAGTTTTTGCCGTATGCCCGAATTGAAAGCCGAACGAAAGGCTTGCCGAATGTTTGGCCCTAATTTACTAAAACCGAGGTGTCTGGCAGCGGCGCGCATGGCATCTTCGCGCTCCCACCAGCCCCGGCCCATCGCGGCGCGCAGGGCTTGAACGTGCTCCCCGGTTTCGTAATCGCCAACAGCGCAGGTATCGCGTGAATATAATCTATTTTCACATTTCAAGATACGCCGCTTTACCGCTACTTTTAAAGCGTGTTCCAGTGTGGTTTTGATATTCGGCCCCACGCGCTCAAATCCTAAATCGCGGCATACATCACGCACAGCTTCTTCAAGAGTGCGTTCTTTATCGTCCACAAAGACCTGACGCACTCGAACCATAATATCATCCAACATAAAATCTTTTATGTTGATTGAGGCCGAAGGCGCTTCGTTGGGTGGCCTCTTGGTTTTTGCTTCAATCGGGTCGGCAGAGCGATGCGCCTGGTC
>DASWNL010000709.1:0-1566 GCA_036399215.1 Abditibacteriaceae bacterium | reverse complement strand
TGGCGTAGCTTTCGCGGCGAAAAACCGGGCCTACGACCGCGATGTGTCCTTTGCCTTCATTGGCCGCATGATAAAGCAAGATAGGCGAATCATAAACTACGGCGGCCACCTGGCCTTTTTCCAGCGCGCGAACTGCTTCTTTTATCGTAGGAAACGGCTCGATACGGATTTTCTGCTCGCGCAGATAAGCTTCGGCTGTAGACCCGCTCACTGTCGCGACTGTTTTGCCCGGCAAGTCATCCGGGCCACGAATTTCACCTCGCAAAGTTTGCAAGGTTAAGTTGGCGGTTAAGGCTGCCGTGACATAGGCAATGAAAATAACCGCGAAAAACATCCAGATAACGGCCAAAATGCGCGCCCACACGGTTTTGGGCATCTCTTCGGCCTGTGTTGCCAGGCAGGAAACCGTCCACCAGAACGCCTCAAAGATGCCGGGAAAGTAGCTTTTGTGGCGAATGATGCCTTCTTCAGAGCGCCGTTCGAGAAACCATAAAAGATGCGAAGGCACCAGAATCACAATCGCCACCGCGATGAGAAACTGCCCCATGATCGGCGAGCGCAGCAGCCCCATGAAGCCATCGAGCAAGGAAGGCGCGCCGGCCTGGCCCTTCACCAAGATTTGCAAACCTGCATCATAAATCGGCTGCGAAAAATCAACGTATCGGTTGCGCCCTGAGGTTACCGAAATGGCCGCGACCGCTAAATCGGCCTCGCCGGTTTGCACACTTTTCAACAATTCTCTAACGTTGCCCTTCATCTGAAATTGCGACGTGATTTGAAGTTGTTCAGCGATGGCATTCCACAATTCGATGCTAAAACCTGTCAGGCGTCCGTCGCGCTTTTCGACAAACGGCGCAATCTCGCGGGTGCTGACTTTCAAAGTCTTTGGTATTGGAGATTGCGCTTGAACTATAGTTCTTGGGAAAAAGGTAAATGCCAGACAGCAAGCCAAAATCAAAACGTGCATTTGCTGCTTTCTTACAAATCGAGGATTCAATCTTAGGGCCATGTCAGAGTTTCTCCCTGCGCCGCTAATTGTGTGTTAGGAAAAATCTCTTGCGCCGCCTGCAAAGAATCCTGACGATGCCGGGCGCCGGCATGAACCAATCGCAAACTTTTTACATTCGCTTCAAGCGCGGTTTGCGCGGCGTCAATAGAGCGCGAATGGCCCCAGCGGTCATCCAATTTTCCGTCAGGAGAGAGGCTGGCTTCGTGAATTAATAAGTCGGCGCCTTGCGCTAAAGTTTTCAAATCTTGATTAGGCGAAGTATCGCCGCTAAAGGCAATAACAGCGCCGCTCTGTTTATCTGTCAAGCGTCCGCAAACAGCCGTCACGGGATGCAATGCGCGCACGGTTTGAATTTCGTAACGTTCGCTTTGCCATGTCGCGCCCGGTTCAAGCGGAATCAAATTTAATTCTTGTTGCATCACTTCAAAACGCTCGGCCTGCAAGAAAGAAAGAGCACGTTCAACGACAATCGGCAGATCATCCGGCGGCCCGATGATAGTTAAAGGCGCCGGGGCGCTTCGCATGGAGCGATAAAAAAGCAACGCCGGCAAGCCCAG
>DASWNL010000708.1:0-4349 GCA_036399215.1 Abditibacteriaceae bacterium | reverse complement strand
TGGCTTTCGCGTCGGGCTTTCCTTGCGACGTCATCATGACGAAGAATGAAGAATAATTGGGATGGTTATACTAAAGGGCACTAAATAGTTGCCCAATGCCATCTCGCCCTGTTTCCCCCCAATCCTCGTCGCACTCCTCGGCACAACCTGAGGAAACATCCCCTCCGTCGCGGTCTGCGCGCTCTTCGTCAGGCTCTTCATCTACTTTTGCCATTCGCAAGCATTGGATTGGCTGGCAGGGTTTTACTTTTACCCTTCCGGCAGAATGGAATTTAGCGTTGTTTAGCGGTGATGCGAAAAAGGGTTCATTGCGCGTGGACGACGGTGATGGGCCGCGCTTTGAATTGATCTGGGAGACGCCCCAACCAACGGTCAATCTCGAAAAGTCTATTGAAGATTTCTTGAAAAAACTGGCACGTAACGCCAAAAAGCAAAAGCGCCCTTTCCATCCCGCAGATCACCCCTCTATTGTCGCCAAAAATCGCAAACCTAAGGCGCAGTTAGTGAATTTTGGTTGGACGAGCGATGATAGCGAACCTTTGGCCGCACACGGTTGGGGCACAGCCTGGCGCTGCGATGATTGCGGTCGTGTAGTTGTCGCGCATTTGTTTGGGCGCGCGGGTGAAAAACCACGAGTAGCACAACAATGGGCGGGGGAAATCTTCACGTCGCTGGAATGTCACGGTCAGGGTGGCTGGCAGGCCTGGAGCGTGTTCGGTTTGAGCGGTGAAATCCCGCTTGACTTTGTCTTAACACGCGCCAAATTGCAAACTGGACGCCTGGAAATTGAATGGCAGCGCCCCATTCCCACCGGCCCCCGCGGCTGGTGGGCGCGGCCCGAACGCTTGATTCTGCGGCGCTCTTCAGCAGCGAATCTACTGCTGGAAAAAGAAACTCTGGAAGAGTGGACGCGCCGCACGATGCTATGGCTGGACAAAAAATCGCGCTGGCAAGAGCCTCAGGAGTGGGCGTTTCAAGCGCATGAAGGCTTGCTCATTCTCGGTGAGCCGAAGCCGTTGAAAGAGCGTTTGGCCCATTTAGCGCGCGCGAGAGTGCGCCAACCTGTGACGCAAACGACGTTGCATATCTGGCATGATGAGGAAACGAGCAAAATCGTCTCTCTGGAAACCGAACTGCTGCCCTCCAACGCGCACGTCGCCCAGGATGTGCTCGATTCGTTGGAATACGAGTAAATTGGGTTGTGTTTCGCTGCTTTAATTCAGGTCACCGCCACTGGATTTTGATACTCTTAAATAGAGCCACCGGCAAAGTTTTTAGCTGTAAATTGAGCGGGGATTCTGTGATGCAGCGATTTCTTGTGTTGAGCCAGCAACTTTCAAAATCAAAGAAGGCGCGGGGAATCCATCACCGCAGTGCTGGCTTTCTCTTTGCGAATTTGTGGTGCGCTTTACTAATAGGCGTGCCCTCGCTGCACGCGCAAGCGCCTGCCGTAGCGCCTGGCAATGCTGCTCCTTCAAATCCACCAACCCAAAGTCTGACCGAGCAAATTATTCGCGGGCGGGTGCTGCTTGAAGCCGGAAACTCGCAGGCCATTACCGTTTTGCAAAATGCCGCTCAGCAATCGCTGACACCGCTGACGAATGCCGCTGGCCCGCAGATTCTTTCCATGCCGCCTGAAAATATGCCGCGCAGTCCGGCGTTTGGCCTGATATTGCGTCAGGCCGCCGAAGCGCATTATTGGTGGGGCATGGCTGCCGACCGTTTTGCGCGCCGCGACATTTCGCTGACTGCTTATGCCCGCGCGGCCCGCTTTTATGCCGGTGATCGTAGCGGCACTTACAGCGCCGCCCGCGATGCCCTGCCGAACCTGCGCGGTGGCCTGATGGAAGGCTTGCCGCGCGTGGCGCCGGATGACACTCTTGATACCATTGCCACGCTGGCTCATGGCGGCTTGTGGAAACCTTTAAAATTGTCTTTTAACCTGCCTGATGAGAGTTTCAGGTTTGTTCCGTCAGGCGGGTTAGGCACTGCCCAGCCAACAGCACAAGCACAACCTCTGGAATTTTTGATTACCGACGGTAAGTTGTTCATGTCGCCTGCCGCGCGTGATGTGCAGGGCAATTTAGTTCAGGTGCCACCGCCCTTTCGCAACATCGAGGAAAATGCCCTGCCGCGCGTTATGAAGATGTCCAGTGTGGTAATGGGCTATGTGCGCGAAAACGACGGCCCCAATCGCGGCTTGTGGCGACAAGTGGTGCGGGTGCACTATTCGCATTCGTCAATGACCGCGAAGAACCGCGATGATCGTCCGCGCGCCGAAATTTTGGCTTTGCAATTTCTCAAGTTGCACGCCCTTGTCGAGCGCGCTACCGGTCTTCAAAATCCCTATTCGACCTTAGTGCGCCCCGGCGAAAATCCGGTCACAACCATTTGGCTTTCCGAAGTTTCCGCTTTGTGGCCCGCCGATGAAGATGACCCGGCCATTTTAGCGGCGCTTGGCATGGTTTACATGCCCAAAGTCAATGTGCCGGGCAGCAAGCCGCGTGAAAATACCGAACTGGATATTTCGCCGTTTTCCCGGCCCTGGCTGGCGGCGGCGCAATCGGATGATGCACCAGGCGATATTGTGTTTTTCAAGGTTGCCGAACCTCGCAGCGAAGCCGAATGGTTGCGCCAGTTGGCCCATGAATACGGTCATGTGGTTTTGCCGCCCTTCAACGGCTTCCTGCCGCCCTTAGAACCGTTTGGTAATGGCGTGCTGGGCGAAACCTTGGCGATGACATGGATTGCTAATGCCGTCGAGGTTTTTGATACGCCTCAGGAAGATTTAGCCCAGGCCCGTCGCTCCAGCGGCGCCGCCACTGCAAATGCAACCGTTGATAATTCAGCGCAAAGCGCTGGCGCGCAGTTAATCGCGGGCGAAGGCGGTTTGCGTAATGCACCAGCAGCACCGGGCAATGATTTTCGCCTGGAAGTGTTGAATCACGTCAGTCTTCAGGCACTGATGGCTTTGAACGACTGGAACGAAGAAGGCCCCGGTTCGCCGTTACGCAAACATCAGCGCGACGAAGGCTTGCATTATTTGCAAGGTTTAAACACCTATGTTGAGCGCGTTTACGGCGCGGCCTTGCTCAGCGAAATCATGCAAAGCCTGCCACGCATCGCCGAGGCGCCCCGCTCTAATGAAATCGTGCCCGGTCTCAATCCCACTAATATTTTCGCGCTGCCGGTGCCGTTTTCAACACCACCACCGCCGATGCAGGCCGGCGCCTTTTTAGAAAATTTGGCCATCGCTTTGAAAAATCCGTTCGCAGATGGACAAACGACATTGCCCATCTGGTTGCCCGGCGCGTTGCTAACACCAACTACAAAAATGACGGCGCCCGAATTGGCTTCGCGCGCTCCAATGGGCCTCAAAGCCAATGAACGTGCCGTCGGCTGGCTTTATGTGCCGCCAGCGGCCAACGCGCTTCGTCTCGAATGGAAAGCCCCGGCCAACGCCAAGTCTTTAAGTGTCGAAGGCGGTTGGAAAAGCGCACCAATTGCGTCGCAAACGCCCGGCGCGACACGCGCTTTGCGTCTGGACATGGCCGGGCGGTCGGGATGGCAGCGCTTTGCTTTCACGCCGCCGGTTGATATATCGTGGAGCGGCGCGTGGTTTGAGAAGTCTGCTCTTCCCGCTTTGCCCCAGGCTCCTAAAAATTAAGGTTTTGCATTTTGCATTCTTAATTTGTAAACTGGGCGGGCTTTTGAAATCTTTAAAAGCACTGCCGAAATTTGACGAGATTTGTAAGGAAGGTTGAAAACCCCATGAAAGCCGAGATTCATCCCGATTATCAGGATGCGACCATAGTTTGTCTGTCGTGCAACAGCGAAACACCCACTCGCTCGACGCAGGCCAGCATTCGCGTGGACATCTGCTCGAATTGCCATCCGCATTACACGGGCAAAAAGCGCATCGTTGACACCGCAGGCCGCGTAGACCGCTTCAACCAGCGCCGCGTTGCCAGCGAAAAGGCGCAAAAAGCCGCCGCCAAGCGCGAAAAAGCCAAAGCCAACTCTTAGCGCCGTTTGACAATTAACACCCTGCCACGCCTCTGATTTTTCAACAGGCGCGGCAGGGTGTTTTGTTTGTGGCCCTATACATGACCAAAGACAAAAAACCATTTCAATTAGGCGGGCAGGCGCTTGTTGAAGGCGTAATGATGCGCTCGCCTCGTTTTGTGGCGGCGGCAGTGCGGCGCGCCGATGGCACCATCGAAACGCGGGTCGAAGAGTTTCACTCCATCTTCAAAAAGCACAAGTGGCTGAATGTGCCCTTTCTGCGCGGCACCATTGCTTTAGTGGAAATGCTGATGCTCGGTTCGCGCTACTTGAAATGGTCGAGT
>DASWNL010000707.1:0-6665 GCA_036399215.1 Abditibacteriaceae bacterium | reverse complement strand
CGTGATACGTTTCACGAAACAACGGTTAGCGTTTACGGCGATTATACGCAGTTATTCTGGCCGATGGCGTATGCAATTTTCGAGCGGCGCAAGCAGTTTGAAAAGCAGGTTGAGAGCCTATCAGATAAGGACAAAAAGCAGTTCTTCAAGGAAAATTCCGAAGCACGCGGATTATTGCGACCTTCTGGCCCGCCACGTTTGTTTGAACAACGCAAAAAGCTGATGGCCGATTTTCACAAGGTCGCCGGGTCGAAAAAGAACGTCGCGCGCATCAAAGAATGGTATCAATCCAACAAAGAACTGCTCGGCACTTTAGACGAGTTGCGCGGGCAGGGCGCCCTGGATATCGGCGACTTGTAAACGGAATAAGGGGTAATAAATTGCAGAAAACCGGAAGCTCACGCTTCCGGTTTTCTGTTGGGCAGGGCATTATAAATCGGCGACAATAAGATGTGCTTTGTCCTAATAAACAATAGTCTCTATCTCTATCTACATGAACTCTCGACAGATTCCTCAATCTGGATTGGAAGATACTGATTTATGGTCTATAGACCTACCCGTTGAAGACACGCGCCCCCTGGTGTTGGTGATCGAAGATGAAAAGGATATGGCGGAGCTGCTGCGTCTGGTGCTCCGTGAATCTTATCGCTTGATTACGGCGCGGGATGGTCAGGAAGGCATCGCTAAGGCTTTGCAATCCATGCCGGATTTAATCCTGACCGACTTGCAAATGCCCGGCTTATCGGGTGTGAATTTACTGCGTGAATTGCGCCGTCATAGTGCCTTGAATGGCGTGCCGATTGTAGTGCTGACCGGCACGCGCGATGTAAGCCTGCGCGCTGAATTACTGCGCGCGGGAGCACAAGATTATCTGACCAAACCCTTTGCCGCCGAAGAGTTACTGGCACGTTTAGAACAGCATCTGGCGCTCAGCCATGCTCAGGCCACCTTAGTTGCAGCGACAGGGGGAAACAGCGAGCAAAAACCAGTCTCAGCACAGGATTCAGCGCAAAACTTGGCGGTGTTGGCATCTCAATTAGCGACGCGTCAACGCGATCTGGAAACCTCACTGGAAGTGCTTCGCCAGAGCCGAGCATTGTTTCACAACCTGGCGCGCGACTTTGCTCATGCTTCGGGCTTGTTTTTTAATCATGAACTGCGTTTTACCAGTCAACAGGGTGATGGTTTGGATTTCCTGCGCCCCGGCCTCCCCACTCCTATTGGCCAGACAGCGGCAGAAGTTTTTTCCTCTGAAATCGCTCAAATCATTGAGCCTCATTTTCGCGCTGCACTCCGAGGAATGCCCTCCACATTTGAAGTGCCAATAATCACTGATGCTCACAGCAAAGGTGCATCAGCGGTGTCACATCAGGTTCTTTTAATGCGCGCCTTGCCGGTGCGTGATGAAGCGGGAGCAGTCATTGGCGGCTTAGCCGTCGCGCAGGATTTACGCGGTCAGCGTCTCGAAGAAGAAGAGTGGCAAACTTTTCAGGCTCGCCTGCTGGCTCAGGTAGAAGATGCCGTCAATGTTATTGATCCACAACAGCGCATAATTTACTGGAACGGTGCAGCCGCGCGTTTATATGGCATGGACAGCCCCGAAGTTTTAGGGCGCCCTTTAGACGAGATTTACGCATACGAATGGCTTAATGAAGGCGGACATGCGGCAGTTTTAGCGCAACTGGAACGCGAGGGTTACTGGAAAGGCGAGTGCCGTCATCGCTTAATGCACGATGGGCGTAATCTTTTAGTGGAAGTCTCGCTCAGCCAATTAAGAGAACCAGATGGCACTCTTGACGGTTTCCTGGCAGTCATTCGTGATATAACAGCGCGCAAGAAAGCTGAAGAGGCGCGTGCTCATCTGCAAGTCGAACGTGATGAGTTGCTTCAGCGCTTGCAAAAAGAGTTCGCAGAAACGCGCCGCTTGCAAGACCATTTGAATTTGCAATTTGAATGCATGCCCATTGGCTGCATTTTTTGGGATACCGATTTTCGCGTGGCCTCGTGGAACCAAGCCGCAACCGGCATCTTTGGTTTTAAAGCAGAGGATGTAATAGGGCACCATGCCTGTAAATTCATTGTGCCCTCAGAAGGCCAAGGTCAGGCCAACGAAATGTGGCAGCGCTTGCTCAGCAGAAATGAATCAGTTCAGAGTGTGCATGAAAACATCACCCGTGAGGGCCGTCGTATCATTTGCCAGTGGTCAAATACTCCCTTTTTCGGGCGCGACGGCACCTTGGCAGGAGTGCTTTCAATGGTGCAGGATGTGACCGAGCGCAAGCGGGCCGAGGCCCACCTGCGACTTTTGTCTGAGGCCAGTTCGGCTTTTGTTTCTACGCTGGATTATGAAAGCAACCTGCGCGCTTTAGCTCAGTTATGCATCACCAATCTCGCAGAATTTTGCCTGATAGATTTGGTGGGACGCGGCGTGAATATGGAATGGCCTGAAGGTGATGAGGGTAGTGTGCGCCGCATAGTCGCCCTGCACCGTGATGCAGAAAAAGCGGGTTTGATGGCTAAGGCAATGGAATACCATCCCAAATTGGATAGCCCGATGGCAACCCAGGTTTTAAAAAGTGGCCGTCTGCTTTATGTGGAGCAGTTGGCCGATGACAGGTTGAAGACTGCTGACGATAACAAAGACTACATGGATTTGCTGGAACAACTGAATCTGCGATCCTGTGTTGTCGCGCCTTTAATGGCGCATGGAAAAGTAATTGGCTTAGTCAAGTTGTTTAACTCAGTTCCTTGTTCATTTGACCAGCATGATATAGCGACGATTGAAGAATTGATGCGCCGGGCTTCGTTAGCTTTGGAGAATGCGCACCTGTATGGAGAAGCCCAACAATCGCGCCGCGAAGCGGAAGCAGCTAATCGTGCCAAGGATGAATTTTTGGCCGTTGTTTCTCATGAACTGCGCACTCCATTGACGCCAATTCTGGGTTGGGTTTCGATGCTGCGCGATCATGAACTATGCAGTGCCATGGATGATGAAATGCGGACTCATGCCCTGGATGCCATTCAACAAGGCGCCGAAGTCCAGAGTCAAATCATTGACGATTTGTTAGATGTGTCCCGCATTATTTCCGGCAAGGCACATCTGCATACTCGCCCGATTAATCTGCGTAACGTGGTCGAAGCCGCTTTAGCTGCCGCCCGCCTTTCCTCAGATAAAAAACAAATTCAGATTTGGACTTCATTCGAGCCGGATATAGGATTAGTCAAAGGCGACCTGCGCCGCTTGCAACAGGTCGTGTCGAATCTGCTATCGAACTCTATCAAATTTACGCCTCCCGGCGGGCATATTGAAATCAAATTGAGTAAGCATAATGACCAGGCTCAATTATCCGTGACTGACACAGGCAAAGGCATTGGGCCTGAATTCTTACCGCGTGTTTTTGAGCGATTCAGCCAGGCTGATGCTTCGGCCAGCCGCATTCATGGTGGTTTGGGCCTGGGGCTTTCCATTGTGCGACATCTGGTTGAGTTGCATCAGGGAACAGTAAAAGTGCATAGTGCAGGCCATGACCAGGGAGCAACTTTTGAAATCGAACTGCCGTTGTTGCCGGCGATTGACAAAAGCATCACTGCCTTATCTGTGGAAAGCACAATGCTACCTTCATCCGGTGTAACAATCGTGGGAGAGACTAATGGAAGAACTTCTCGGCTGTCCTTGTCGGGTTTGCGTTTGTTGGTTGTGGATGATGAATCGGCTACGCGCGATATGCTTTCACAGATTCTCAGTCACGCTGGCGCTGAAGTGGAAGCCGCTGAGTCTGTTCTTGCTGTGCGCCAGATTTTGTCACGCTGGAAACCCAACCTTATCATCTCTGATATCGGCATGCCGGAGGAAGATGGTTATGCGCTGATGCGCTTTGTGCGCTCTTTGCACCCCGATGATGGCGGCACCTTGCCTGCCATCGCCTTGTCGGCTTACACGCGCGAACAAGATCACCAGGCGGCTCTCCAGGTCGGTTACCAAAAATATCTTGCCAAGCCTGTTGCACCCGGCGATTTGATTAAGGCCATAGCAGAATTAATGAACTTGTAAATAGTGTTTGAACATGAAGAAAATCGCGCCCTTAGCAGATAACAAACTACGAAATGCTTTTGGGCGCGGCACAATGCTGCCATTCTTCTTGCTGATTTTATTGGTTGTCCACACGCTGTTTTATGCCCTCCGTCCCGATTTCGCTACATTATGGACTTTGTTTCCTTATTGGCTTTTGGGCACACCAATGTTGGCATTATCTTTCTTTTGCCCAAGGGCAAACCGAAGCCAAAAGCGGTGCCGTTTTGCTTTGATTACATTGTGGTTAATAGCCATTTTGTGTATGTCGGATGAAACCATCGGCGTTCTGCGTTGGACTAAAAAGCCGCCTTCTGATGCGTTGCGAATCGTAAGTTTGAACTGTTCGGTTGGCACGCCCGAAGCAGCACGAGAAGTTATCAACTATCAGCCTGACTTAGTCTTGTTACAAGAAACGCCAAGCCGAAGTGACGTGCAAAATTTAGCTAATCAATTATGGCCGACCCAAAACGATTTTGCCTGGGGCGTAGATGGTGCCGTCTTAGCAAGAGGCGTTGTGCAGCCATTAAAACTGCCCGCGAACGTGGCAGTTTTTGCTACAGCGGCGCGGGTCACCATCGAAGGAAACACGTTTGTTGCGGTTAGTTTCCGTTTAGACACACCACCTTTCCGTGTGGACTTTTGGAATCCATCAGCCTGGCAGGCATTGGCGGTGCATCGGCGCTTGCAAAGAGCACAATTGCGAACGTTAAAAGATAGCATCAATGCACTTGAACCTAATCTGCCAATCATAATGGCAGCCGATTGTAATGCGCCAGGTGGAGATGCGATTTTTCGAGAGTTGCAGCCAGATTTATACGATGCTTATCGTCAAGGTGGCGCCGGTTGGTGCAACACATTTCAAAACGATTTGCCTATTTTGCGCATTGACCAGGTGTGGCTTAGTCACCAATGGAACGCTGTTTACTTATCGGCACATCGCACGAAGAACTCTGATCATCGTCTGGTGATTTGTGATGTAAAGCCGCAATAAAAAATTCATAAGAATTTTTTAAAACACCCTTGACGCGCCCAGTTATCACAGTTATATTTCTCCTTCGGCTGTCAAAGAGATAGTCTTGATTTCAAAATCGCTTCGAGCGATTTTGCTGTAAACGTGATTCCAATGTTGAGCTTTTTAAGCCAGAAAAATTCGGACTACACAACGCCACGTCATGATTTTTATGATGCATCGCGTGTGGCCGCCTCATGCCCCGGCGCCTCGCCCAAATCTGAGAACTCCCGGAACTCAGGCGGCGCGCAGGGTAATCAACCGCGTAATGAAAAGCGTAATGATCAATCACAATTTTTCTCGGCTTCGGCTCATCGTTTCGATGCGTGTTTCCTTTCCAGGGAGGCACTTGCTGCTTAAACCATAAGCGCAAACACGCGAACGAAATCAGAACCGC
This sequence comes from Abditibacteriaceae bacterium, assembly GCA_036399215.1. Lineage (GTDB taxonomy): Bacteria > Armatimonadota > Abditibacteriia > Abditibacteriales > Abditibacteriaceae > DASWNL01. The sequence continues at coordinate 1,187 of DASWNL010000707.1, read as the reverse complement.
CGTCGAGAGAAATCTCGATGGCGGTTTTTTGTTTTTCGGTTGTTTTGGGATTGTGGTGTAACGGACAACACGCGAGGCTGCGAAGCTCGAATTGAAGGTTCGATTCCTTCCAATCCTATTTCCGAAGGATGAAGGCCAGGTGCCCTCTGGGCAGGAGATGAGGGATGAACAGGGACTACGCGCTGGAGCTTACAACACAGGCGTTTATTCATCCTTCATCCTTCATCCTTCAAGATGGGAGTGTGGTGTAGTGGCTATCATGGCGGACTTTCGATCCGCAGTCGGGGGTTCGATTCCCCTCACTCCTATTTAAATCAAGTATTTGGAGGCGTGGTGTAATGGTTCAGCATGTCAGGTTGTCGACCTGTTGGAGCGGGTTCGATTCCCGTCGCCTCCGCCAGACCAAGGTTGAAGGATGAAGGCGGAAGGATGAAAGCTCATCCCTCATCTCCTGCCCAGAGGGCACCCGGCCTTCATCCTTCAGAGATTGCCTGGTCGTCTAATGGTAGGATGGCTGACTTTGACTCAGCAGATTCTGGTTCGAGTCCAGGCCGGGCAGTGTCGTGTTTTATTTGGAAGAGTTGGGGAATTGGCACCCCGCCTGTCTCGAAAACAGGTAAGCCTCTGGCTATGCAGGTTCGAATCCTGTCTCTTCCGCTGGCAATAGCCAATGTAGTTGGGTCGCTGGTGTAAAGGTCAGCATCACAGACTTTTAATCTGTTAGGAGAAGGTTCGAATCCTTCGCGGCCTATGAAATTAAGGATGAAGGACGGGTGCCCTCTGGGCAGGAGCGGAAGGATGAACATTCGCTGCGTCGCATTCCTTTGTCTACATTTCTCAGGGTGAGGTGTAACGGGTGCATTCCTGGCTTGGAACCAGGGGGCAGCAGGTTCAATTCCTGCCACCCTGACTTAGGAAGGATGAAGGCTGGGTGCCCTCTGGGCAAGAGATGAGGGATGAAAAGCGCCTGCGGCGCAAAACTAATGGCTCAAAGTGCCAATTTCATCCTTCCGCCTTCATCCCTCATCCTTCAAATTACCGGGGTAGCCAAGTGGTAAGGCACCTGACTGTTAATCAGGATAGCGTGGGTTCGAATCCCACCCCCGGTGTGAATCTCTTGTGAAAGCGAGGTGAATAGCCATGAAATTAGCTGAAGCTCTTTTGGAGCGCAAAAGCCTGATGAAAAA
>DASWNL010000706.1:0-4383 GCA_036399215.1 Abditibacteriaceae bacterium | reverse complement strand
CTCAACTCAAAAAAATGCCCACTATCACCAGTGAAATCATCATCCAGGCGCCGCTTCTGGAAGTATGGGAAATTGCCCAGGATGTCGAAAACCTGCCGGCTATTATGCCGGATTTGGATGCAGTCAAAATTCTCGAAGACGAGAAAACCTCACCGGCCACACGCCGCACCGTTACGCAATGGACGGGCCGCATTAAGCAGTTCAACCGCAAGATGAGTTGGACGGAAGAAGACATCTGGAACTACGAAACTTTTAGCTGCCATTTCTGGCAGATTAAAGGTGACTTCGATGATTACAAGGGCGAATATAAGTTCACTCGCGAAGGCAACGGCACGCGCGTTCAGATCGAAGTGCAATACCTTTTTAACGTGCCCCTTCTCGGCGCTTTAATGACCAAAGTCGTGCAAAAACTGATGCAGGATAACAGCAATTCCCTTCTGGCGGCGCTCAAACAACGCTGTGAAACCAAACAATCTTGAACTGTCAAGAATAGCCGCGAAAAGGCGCAAGAAACACAAAAAACGGCGCAAAAGAGGTGAGAGTGGTGGATGAACTTTCATTTGAAACGCAACGCATCATGGAACTATCGATGTGGTGCGGCTAACGGCTTATGAAATTCACTGCTACCTGAAAAACGGGCACCTGGAAAAGGTTTATGAGAACGCGCTGGCTCATCGCTTGAGGAAACTGAATTTGAAAGTCGAACAGCAGTTTCCCTTGCCGGTTTATGATGTTGATAGCTTTCTACTCGGCGACTTTTACGCTGATTTGTTTGTCGAAAGTTGCCTCATCATTGAAATCAAAGCGTGCCGGACGTTGTGTGATGAACACACAGCACAACTGCTCGGCTATTTGCGAACCAGTCGCATTGAGCATGGTTTGCTGATCAATTTCGGCGCGCCAAAGTTTTAGATTCGCAAATACGTTTTGAGTGATTGGTTTTCTTAATTTTTGCGCCGTTTTTTGTGTTTTTTGCGTCTTTTCGCGGCTATTGCCTTAGCCATAATTTACTCTTCCCAAGCGCCGACTTTCCATTTGTAGTGTGAATTGCCGATTTTTTGCTTAATGAGTTTGCCGTTATGGCGCATCACGCGGTAAAGCTGCGCTTTGATTTCGCGCGCGTTGATTTTTTGCTTAGTAACTTTAAGCGTCACCTTATCCGGCCTGGCTTTTTGGGCGCCGTAAAGTGTGGCAACGGCGCGGTTGCCCTGAGTTTTGTAAGCGATATAAATGGGCGCGCCGGTGTTGTTTTTGAACTTCATGTCAAAGCCGCCCCACGCCACAGTTGCGTCGCGGCCAACTGGAATATAAGCCACCGGACGCGAATGGGTGCGATAGGACACTATCGGCAAGCCAGACAATAGCGCGGCATTGAAAAGCGTGCCGGTGACTTGCGAAATGCCGGCGCCGATGCCCGACACTTTATAGCCGTTCATGAAAACAATCGAAGTGCGATAGCCGCGCGCCTGAGTGCGCTCGCCAACAGTATCATTTAAGGAAAACACTTCGCCGGGGCCAAGCAGAGTGCCGTTGATGGCTTTGATGCCGAGTTTGACGTTAACAGTGCGCTTGATGTTACCGGCGTTAAAGCGCGTTGAATAATGGCCTAACCTGGCGTTAATGTCCTTCAAGCGTGCTTTGGTTAAAGCGGGCGATTTTTGCGACGATTGCACCTTCAAAATGCGCGCGCCGGGGGTTTTCATCAATTGCTTTAAAACATTCTTAGTCGAAGCCGCGACATTTAAAGTGCGCTGGTTTTGTTCAGGGATAATTATAACCTTGCCACGACGCTCGCCAACGCGCGCCGGGCGAGATTGAACCGCGAAGCGTGGTTTCAACTGAGTTAATGCTTTTTGTAATTGGCTGGCTTTGACATCAAAAAGCACCGGAACATATTTATCGCCGCGTTTAGCCCGCGCCAACATCGAATCAACCGCTAAATAAACGCCTAATTGGCGGCGTTTTCTATACACCGCGCGTTTGCCGTCGCTGATTTTGTAGCGATAATCCAATCTCTTCGACAAGCCACGCAACAGGCGCATTTTGGCAGTTGCGGGAGATAATCCCGATAAGCTAATGCCGCCGATTTTCGTTTTTCCAAAACGCGGCGTGGCAGCTTTGGAAGGCAGGCCAAAACCCAGAGACAAAATACAAACTAATAGGAAGGTGGGGAAAAAAGAGAGATTCACGCCGCCGTCCCGATGCAAAAGCGACGCCTATGAAACGGAGAACGTAGGGACGAGGCTTGCCTTGTCCACATTTGGGACAAGGCAAGCCTCGTCCCTACAATTTAAAATTCCATTTGCTGAGCGGCGCGGGTTTCGGCAACGCGGGCCGCGCGCACATGGCGGGCAACTTCCAAAAGTGCGCGGCGAGCACTTTCGCTTAACTGACCGTTTTCTTCAAGATTTCCTGAGGGTAATGCAGCGGCGGCAGCGTTTAATTCTTTTATCGACAAGCGCAAGTTATCCGCAGCCTGATTTAGTTGCGAGCGGCGCAACGGCCCGGCGGCGCCGCGCAAATAAGAAGCGGCATTGCGGCGCGCGACAATCCAGTTTTGCAAAGGCGCGCCGAACCATTGCGATAGCTGTCGCAGACGCTGCACTTTAGAGGCAGAAGCAGCGGGACTCGTTGATACACTCGTTGCCGCAGGCAGTGGCGCGGTAGTTGGCGCGGCTTCTTCGGTTGCAGTTTCGTCTTCGGGCAAAGGAACCGGCGAGGTTGGTATTTCTTGTGGTGTGGGCTTAGCAACAACAGTTGATGTTCGGGCCACGCCTTCGAGCGCAGTCGCCAGGGAATCAAGGGCTTCTATATTCAATAAAGCCGAATCGTTGTTGCTGGCGCTGGCGCGGCGCATTAAAGCAACAGCGCGGCGCAGGGTGCGGCGATGCGCGTTCGGGGTGGAAAGCGATTTCAATTGGAAAACATAAGCCGGTGTTAGCCCTAAGGGAACGGGCGTGGGAACCGGAGTTGGCGTTGGCTCAGCGATGCGTGGGTCTATGGTGGGCAAAGTCGGCGTCGCGTTGACAATTTCAATTGAGGCACCGCGCTCGATGGCGCCTGTTGCATTGCGCGCTTTATCGGGCGTTAATCGGCTCAGTCGCTGTTTTTCGCCGGGCGCGAAAAATGTCATCAAGGTAAACGGCCCACCGCCCGGCGATTTTTGTTTCCAACCGGCTAAAAACTCTTTTACTGCCAGCGCCTGAACACGCGCGCCGCGTGATTGCACGAAAACTTCCTGATGCCCGGAATCGTAACCCACTACCAAACGCCACGTGCCGTTATAAATGACAGCAGGCCGCGCCGCATCCAATTCTCGTTGCAATGTGATTAAAGCTGCTTTTTCATCGGCACCCTGGCGGCGGTCAAAAAGCAAACCCGCATTACTCGCCACGTTATTAAAAGCGCTAGGCGCTTTGATAACACGCCCCGGATTGTTAGGGTCGAAGACGGCCCAAAACGGGGTCAAGCTCCAACCACGCAAAGTTGTTGCGTCGTAACTCAGGCCGCGCGCCGCCAGTAATGGGCGCAAGGCTTCCAAAATGTCGTTGTCGCCATCGCCGTCTGTATTTCCCTCATCAGGCACTGGCTCCACTTCGATAAGAACCAGGCGTTCAGGGTGTTTATCGGTTCTCTGGAAAATCAGCAACCCCAGGCGTTCTTGTGCATTGGAGGCCCAGACTGTGCGCGGATAACGTTTGTAAGTAGCGTGGTAAGCGTCTTCGGCAGCCTTGCGATTTTTGAAAAGCGTTTCGTAGAGCACGCCCAGATGATACTGCGCTTCGGCGCAGGCTTCTTCCAGGCGCGGAAAGTTTTGCAAGACGCGCTGTAACAGCACTTTCGCCGCATCTTTTTGGTTGCTTTCTAACGCCAGCCGCCCCAACTGTAACGTAGCGCGCGAAGCATAACCGGCGTTGTTGGCAAAGCGTTCGAGAACTTGCCCCAAAATCTCCTGCGCCTGTCTTCTATCGCGCAAATCTTCTTTGGCAATGGCGGCTGCGGTTAGAAGCGCTTCCCCACTGGCGCGGTCGCTGCTGTAGGTATCGGCCAGGCGACGATAAAGCGTAATGGCTTCCTGAAACTGGGCATTATCGGCGTTTTTGCGCGCCAATCCGGCCACAATATCGGCCTGGGCTTTGAGCGAGGCCGGCGCATAAGCCGAATCGGGATGCAAATCGCTGATTAATTGGTAATGCTTGAGGGCCAGTTCTGTCAGGCCCTGCGCCTGAAGCTGTTGGGCCTTAAAGAAAAAAGTGGCCTGTGGGTCAGCCATCAGCGGGCCGCGCAAAAGCAGCAGGCAAATGAAAACCGCCACAACAGCAACCGTCAGGCTGAGTTGCCGCGACAAGCGGAAGGAATCGAAACGAGAAAAATTAGTGCGCG
>DASWNL010000705.1:0-6668 GCA_036399215.1 Abditibacteriaceae bacterium | reverse complement strand
GCTTTGATTTACTCGCACCTGAACTGCGTGCCTTCTTTCTGTCGCTTTGCGTCTTTCGCGATGGTTGGACACTCGAAGCCGCCTGTGCCATCAACGATATAAGCGAAGACCAGGCTCTCGACTGGCTGGCACAACTGCGCGAGAACTCTTTAATCACGGCCAATTACGGCACGAGTGAAACACGTTTTCGCATGCTGCTCATGCTGCGCGAGTGGGCTTTGGAACAACACGAAGCCAAAGCGCTGGATGATTTGCGACGACGGCACTTCACTTACTTTTTGGAGTTTTTGAACACCAATGTCACGCCGCAAAGCATAGCCACGCAAGATCAGAGGTTGGTTGTCGAAGCCGCCAATTTTCGCGCCGCGCTGGACTGGGCCTTGCGCCGCACCGATGCCGATGCGGCTAATGATGCAGCCCGTTTGTGTAGCGCACTCTTCCCTTTATGGGACGCTTTTTCGCAGTTTATAACCGGGCGCGAATGGATTGGCCGCACACTGCAAAAAGCCGAAGAACCCGGCCAGAACCCGGTTGAGCCACAATATCAAGCCAAGCTTTTAGCCGGCGGCGGTTTTTCTCACTGGTATTGTGGCGAGTTTGAGATGGCGCATGAAATGATGCATCAAAGTGTCGAAATTGCCCGCCAAATCGGTGATGAAGACACTTTATCTTTTGCGCTTTCCGGCATGAGTCGTATTCTAATGACGCTGGGACAGTGGGAAAATGGCTGTTCTTATGGAGAAGAGGGCTTAGCCATCGCGCGACGCTTGCAAAACCCGGTGCGCCTCTTGAATTGCTTGATTGCTACGGGCATGGGCTATCACAATGCAGGGCAAAATGAGTTAACGCGCTCTCGATTTCGTGAGTGTTATGAAGTGGCGCGTTCTGTTGGCAGTTTGCGCGTGATGAGCCTTGCGCGTGGCATGGAAGCGTATTCCTTAGCGCTTGATGGCGACCCCGACGCCGGACTACGCATGATGCCCGATGCCGTGAAATTGGCCGAGTCGGATGACGCAGCCTGGTTTTGCGCGCTTGCTCGCGCTATTTATGGCCTCTTGGCGCGGGAATGCGGCCAACTAAAATTAGCCTGTGAGCATTCACCTTTTGCTGCGCAGACTTTCGCGCGTATTGGCACGCGCTGGGAAACTTCCAGCGGCCTGACGGATTGTGGAATGCTTGCTGTTGCTATGGAAGATTGGCATCGCGCGGCCCATCTGCTGGGCTATGCCGAAGCCTTGCGCGAATCCATCAAGCACCCGATTTTGCCCTCCATAGATATTTACCATCGTAAATATCGCGCGCGTCTCGAAGTGGCTCTTCCGCCGGATGAATTTACGCGCGAATGGAATCTGGGCCGCTTGCTTTCCCTTGAAGCGGCTCTGCAAGAAGCGCAAGCGCTGCAAGACGAATTATGAAATAGTAACTCAAGTTGCTACCCACTGAGTTGTATCCCAAAACCAGATTCCTCGATCCTGCCCAAAGGGCACCCGCTCGGAATGACAACCTGCCTTTTTCTCTTTTGCTGATGTAGCAACCAGCACTGGCAGCGATATAGGTAACGCATATGAGGCGTGATCCCCGCTTACTTTTTGTCCCTTCTAAGTAGCGTAGTAGCCTGAAGCTATCGCTTCCAAGGCTACATCCTCACCCGCCAGTGTTAATTTTTTTTAACGACTTGACGATTATATTTAACTTAATGTATAGTATTATTTACATTAAACCCATCATGGGTTGAGGAGGCTAAAATGCCCTATAGAGAGAAAATCGCCTGGTTGTATCTGATCGCAATGGCCGCTACATTTGGCCCGTATTTCACGGTTGTGGCGGCGAATCCGCCCGGAGAGGCGCTGCCTAATCTCAGGCAGTTGGGCTTGTATGCGGTGACGGCGTGTGTGCAGATGCTCATCTTGGGTGTGGGCCATCTTTATCTGCGTTGCGTATCGCCGCAGGAAGCTCACACGCCACCGGACGAACGCGACCTTGCCATCATGCGCAACTCGGTCAGCTCCGCTTATTACGTTATGATCGCCGGCATGATCCTGGTCGGCGGCATTATGCCGTTTACTTCCCGTGGCTGGAGCATCGTCAATGCGGCGATAGCCATGATTGCGATTGCGCAAATCGTTTCAAACGGCATCGCCGTGTTGAGCTATCGCAGGCAGAAGGGATGAAGAAGGGATGAAAGGAAGACTTTCCAATCGAATTCGCATGCTTCGTTTTCTGAACGGCGAAATGTCGCAGGCTGAACTGGGTCAACGCATCGGCGTGACGCGGCAAACGATTGCCGCCATCGAAGCGGGGAAATACTCGCCGTCCTTGGAGGCTGCGTTCCGTATCGCCCAAGTCTTCGATGTGCCACTGGCAGAGGTATTCCAGTGGGAAACCTAACGGTGTTAACCTAACGGTGTTGGGCTTTCTGCCCAAGCCCGGCAACGAATTACGTAACGAATTTGAGCCGGTAGGGCGACTGACTTCTCAAGTGCCTAATCGCCACTTTCGTCCATAAAAGTGAGCGGGGGTTACGCCTCATATGTGTTACCTACATCGCTGCCAGCGCTGTAACAACTTGGGTTAGTAACGAAAACGCTCTGCTATCAATTTGATAGCAGAGCGTTTTTTCTTGTCCAACGTTCAAGGTCTGCTTGGACTTCTTCAGGGGTTAATTACGACGGACTTTGTCTCCGATAATTTGAGGTGGGGGCAGATCCTCTGTTTGCGCTTGAAAGTGGGTTAACCTTCGACTTTCGTTTCCGACAGGTGCCTGATTGTTCATAAGCGCTTACCTCCCTGTCTTTCCAAACTTATCAACTACAACGATTGCCAATCGGTGCTGATTTCGTGCCAATTATTGAGAATTTAGAACTTCATTTTCATGGATTCCAGTTGTTGTTGCGTGTGCGCTTCTAATTTTGCCTGCTCCTGCTGCTGGCGGGCTTTTGCCGCTTCCTCTAAGGACTTGCTCCTCTCTTTTTCGATTTCGTAAATTTCATAGGCAATATGCCGGCAGACATATTCAACGCCGGTGTAGCCGTAATAATAATCTAAGAACTCGCCGCGCACTTCGGTAAATCGTCCGATCAGTTCGCCATCAACATAGATGTAATATTCGTTTCTGCCGGTTCGGCCATGCCCATTGCTATAGTAGGTGCGCAAAAAGACCTGCGCGCCTTTTTCGGTAACGGCACAGTAGCCGCTTTTTTCATCTAAGGTGCTGTGCTGCCATTTGTCTAAGGGAATTTCCAGCGCTTTAAGCACGACAAACTCCACCAGGTCGCGGTTCATCCAACTGTAGGTTTCCTCTGTTTCGCTGCACCAGGTAAATTCGGGCAAAGGCGGCAGGGCGCGTGGCGCTTCTTTCTTTTGTTTCCGTTTCTTGCGCGGCCAGCGCGGCTTTAACTTTTGTAATGCCATGATGTGTTCTCGTTTACCATGCCATTTTATTTGAGTTTGGCGCCGATTAAAACGGAATTAAAGCCGATTATTTGTGAGTTGCGAACTCATGTGATAGAGCAGCACACCCGTTGCGACGGCAACATTCAATGAATCGTGATCGGGTGCTAAGGGAATTGTCACCTGAAAATCGCATTTATCCAGCCACGCCTTTTCCAACCCCTGATATTCATTGCCTAAAATTAAAACGCTGCGTTGCGGCCAGGTGAATTGAGGCAAAGCGATGGGCTTGCCGTCACTTTGAGCAACAGCGGCTACCAGTTGCAAGCCAACTGATTGACGTAACGCAACAAGGTCTTGCAGCAAATCCGCTGAGCGCGCGATGGGCAATGTGAGTGCGCTACCCATGCTTTGCCGCAAGCAGCGCCGCGATAACGGATCAGCGCCATCGTTTGACAAAAGCAAGCCTCGAATGCCAAAAGCCAGTGCCGAACGCACGATTAAACCGAGATTTTCGCTTGTTTCCGTATGCGGACACGCGATGAAAGCAAAAGAAGAAGCAGAACACGCCGTTTTGGATATTGCAGAAATCACATCAGGAAAGGGCAGACGCTTGCCGATTGCTAAAACGCCTCGATGAAAATCGAAGCCGACAATTTGCCGCAGGAGTGACGCTTTCGCGACATATAAAGGAGGCAAAGGCGCCCGATTTTGTAGCTGTTCAGCAAAAGAAGTCGCGTTTTCTTCGGTTACGAAAAGAGATTCAATTTCAAAGTGGCTTTGCAACAAACGCTGCGCTAACAAAGCACCTTCCGTGATGAAAATTCCCTCATCACGCAGGCGGCGCTCGCGCAAGTTGCGATAGCTTGCTACTCGTTCGTCGTCAAGGGTGGTTATGAGTTGCATGGTTTTTAAAATAAGCCATCAAAACCGGTTTTTCGTTGATTTATCATGCCTGAAACTGCGAAAAACTGTGATTTCAGAGTTGTGGTGTCAGAGTTTTTTCAGGTGCAAGGGTGAAAATGTTTTCCATCAGGCAAGTCGTCGCCAAAGGGCAATTGCCAAATTTCTTTTGGAGAACAAGATCATGCAAAACACAGTTTCAAACACAATGACGAACACGCTGAACAACGCGCTCGCGCCGTCTTTACCATTGGCTGAGCAAGCCTTAGTAAAACCGGATTTCTCGGATGTCAGTCCGGCGATTGCCGTAAATAAGCCGTGCGTTGTGCGCGGCGGGGATGCCTTAGTCATGGGGATACCGGGCGAAAAAGCTTTTCTGAAATTGCCCTCAGACAAAACCGCCGGTCGCATCACTGTCGGCACCCTGGAAGTCGACATCAATGGCGGCCCGCCGCCGCATTTTCACGCCAACGAGGACGAAATTTTCTTGGTGCAAAGCGGCGCCTTTGAAATTTTCCTTAACGGCCAAACATTTACAGCCCGCGCCGGTGACATGGCTTATCTTTCGCGTGGTGAAGCGCATCGCTTTCGCGGTTTAGATAGCGGCGAAGCCAATCGCTTCGATATTATCATCGCGCCGGGCGGCTTTGAAAAGTTCTTTGCGCGCTGGGTGCCGCTTTTTGAAAACGGCGCACCCAATCCGCAGGAAGCGGCGGCGATTTGCAGCGAATACGGCATTGAACTGTTCCCCGGCGATGAGTTCGCGCCGGTTGCCTTAAAGTCGCAATCGAAACTCGTGCGCAACGGCCAAGCGCCCGTTTTAGATGTGCTGGGTGACCGCACGCAGGTTTTGCTGACGGCTAAGGAAACCGGCGGGCGTTATACCTTGGTGCGAACCGAAGGCCCTGTTAATTCCGGCCCGCCGTTGCATATCCATGAAAATGAAGACGAACTGTTTCTTATCGAAGAAGGCAGCATCGAATTTACTTTGGGCCTTGAGAAAATCGTAGCTCACGCCGGTGATGTGGTTTGGGCACCGCGCGGTTCGACGCATACCTTCCGCCGCCTTACCGATGGCGCTCGCATGGTTGTCTTCATGACGCCCGGCGGCATGGACGAATTCTTCTTCGATTGCGATAAATTGGCGGCGATGGGGGATTTATCGCCTCAATCGGTCATTGAATTATGCGCTCAATACGGCATCACCATTCTGCCGCCACAGGTAAATGGCGCACCTTTCCAAAGCTGAACTTGATTAAACATTTGAAAGCGAATCCAACCATGAAAAACCTCACTCTGCCCTTTTGCTCGTTGTTAGCTGTTGCTCTTCCGGCTTTTGCCGACATTCAATACACCACCGTAACGAGCATGAACCAGGACGGCAAATTAACTCCGCTGAGCACTATAACAACCTCGTTGAAAAAAGGCTTGCAGCGCGACGATACGGAACAAAAAATCGGCCCGGTTACGCGCTCGGAATCGGTTATCACCAATATAGCGCGTCGCGAGCAGATTTCTCTTGATCCGGCCCTGAAAATTTATACCGTTATTTCGTTAGGCGGTAACTCTGGCGGCCAGGAGAAAAGTGATATTGCCGTTACGGCGGTAAAGCCAGCCAAAGGCACCGGCAAAATGGTGATGACACTGGGCGCGCAGTTTATCGGTAACGAAAAGCTGCTCGATTACCCGGTGCGTCATTACAAAACCTCCATGCAAACCAATTCGAGCGGCTGTGTTGGCGATAGCCATACCGTTATGAAAACCGAACAGTGGATGGCCGACCTGGAACTGCCGGTTTTAGATGACAATGCTAAAGCACAAGGTTTCGGCGGCTATAGCGACAATCAGGGCGATTGCAAAATCACTTTCGAGCGCAACGGCGATGTCAACGGTTTCGATGCGGCGCAAAAAGGCTTAGCCCTTAAGCGCATTACATTCGATGAAGCTGGAAAAATCCTCATGCAACAGCAGATTACCATGCTTTCACTGGCCGCTTTGACAGATGAACGTTTTGCGGCACCGGCGAACTTCAAAAAGCTCAGCCGCGCCGATTACGAAAAAGCCCGTCAGACGGCCATGATGAATGCTTTCACCCAATCAGACGCCAGCGAAGCGGATGACGAAGCTAATGAAGGGGAAGAAGCAGAAGAGGAAAACGCTGAAGAGGAAGCACCGGCTAAGCCAGCGGCTAAGCCGAAAGTGAAAAATAAGTTGCGCTTGCCGTTTTGAACATCCTAATTTTAAGCGGCTTCAAAAATAAGAGACCCTCCCCTAACCCCTCCCAGAGGGAGGGGAACTATGCTCCTCCTCCCCTTCGGGGGAGGTTGGGTGGGGGTTCCGATGATTCCGGCTTACAACTTTCATTTGCAAAAAGA
>DASWNL010000704.1:0-2128 GCA_036399215.1 Abditibacteriaceae bacterium | reverse complement strand
GTCATTGATACTCAATGACAAAGGGCCTTGAGGGTCAGCCGCCAAGCGTAAGCCCTTGAAGCCCCCTTCACTCACACCAACTGCAGAACCCGTGCGCCAGCCTGTACTTGCATCCAGCAACCAAAACGTCGGCCCCTGCGGTCGCACCTTTAATCTCCTTTGTTTGCTGCGAATTTACTTGCGGCTAACAATCTCGTCGCCTACCCATGCTTTTTTTCAATCTATTGTCGCGGGGCAGACAAAACTTGTATCGTATGAGCGCCGCCGTAAAACAAGCCATCGGCTGGTAACTCCACTGAGTCAAAAAGTTTAGTGCCACTGATCTGTTCTATACCCACTGTAATGTAGAGAGATTTTATGCTCTGGACGCCGGGCACAGCTTTGATGACCGCGTACAAATTAGTAGGAAATAGATCTTGTCCAAACCGCCAACCGGGACCTTCTTGATCGTTTGGCGGAGATGATGTAGCCCTGCCCGGCTCTGTGCCTCGACTCAGACCATTACTTGCACCCTTGCCAGTGCCACTACTCGGAGAAGACGTATTTCTTGCGCTTCGTCCCAACGGATCCAAGTAAGCATTCAAGGCATCAATGACATCGCGCTCTACCTGGCCGGCGGCGGAATATGGCTCCATTAAAACCATAGCTGTCACTTTCACTTCCTTGTATTCGGGCTTTTTGACATAGACCTCCGTCGTCAACAAGCGGAAACGATCAAGATAAAGGCAGACACTGCGAATTAGTTCGGAAGATGGTTCTGGATGGCTGTCAGCCGGATCGTAACTGGTGGGGACAATAACCACTGTCACAGCCCCCGCCACCTCAACGCCCTTGTGATCGGGATGCATGAGCGGGATGGCGGTTGCTTTGGCAACCCCACCCGCCCCTGCAGCTAAGACAGCGTAATCTTCCGGGGTCACGGCGCGTTCGCGGCAGCGCAGGCGTGCTGGTGCATGGCGCTTCAAATGTTCCAGTGATTCTTCATTACCTCCGCCAACGGCGGGTCTTTCGTTAGTTACTTTTTCGACGCCCGGCAACGACGTCACTATGCTGGTGATCAAACCTATGTCTACATTACCCGCCGCACCGCCGCCATAGCGATATTGTTCTGCAATAACCTCCCAGCCGGCAGGCGGAATACGGCCATTCTGGCCGTCACCAAAACGTAATTCCCCGGTCGTGGCATTGAGGACATAGTGAGGATCGCTCTTGCTGGATGCCAATAAGTCGTCGCGGCGTTCCCAGTATTCCACTTCCTGTTGTGCCTGCGGTGCCGGCGGAGCTATGGGATTGATTCCGGCGGGTGGAGGGGCAATCTGCAAGCGAAGCGAGGCTGCATCGACCGGTTTGTGGCGTAGTTTGAAAATCTGCGAGGGGTGCCCTTCGCTTTCGCCTATCAATTCATCCCTCACGGTGGTAAGGCTTTCGGCAGGTACTGTATTAGGCCTTATAAAATCAATCACCGGAGCTTGACCGGCAGGATAACTACCCCGCGCCAGGCGGCAGCGCAGCCAGTAACGCGGTTCGGGAAAATCCCCGGTAAGCACAGACGGTTCAATGTCCGCTGGCCCTTCGACCAACATATAACCTTCACGAATGAACGCGGCTGTTTCATCTTCATATAAATTGAGTGGCTGCCAACTCTGTGAATCGGGAGCGTCTCTATATTCCCACTCGATCCGAACACTGGATAACGGCGCTTCACGCACCTCGCGAATACTCTGGGCTACACCGATCCGGGCCTCAATGGGCAGGAAGACACGAAAGCGCATTTGCTGCGGGAAAAACCGAGACTGACCCGGCGTGGCGTTAGTTTTAGGGGGTTCAAAACCCAGATACAGGGCGCTGCCTGCTTGGGGCTGCCAACCGAACGGGCGCAAGGTTGTGCCGGGCTTTTCATTGGCATTGGTGACGGCGACCAGGGAAACACCATCGTACACAAGAACATCACTCAGCTTTAGCGTAATTAGATCCAAGCCCTGTTCCGTTTCAAAAACAATGGCATCGCCACCCTCCGGCGGCTGAGCCCGCACCTGGGAACGTAGCGGAATCGGATTGACCCTGGCACCAGGCGTAGCAGTAAAAGTTAAATGGGCTTTGGCAGGTTGGGCCGGTTTCAATTCAAAAC
>DASWNL010000703.1:0-13261 GCA_036399215.1 Abditibacteriaceae bacterium | reverse complement strand
CCCGCTCGGAATGACAAAACTCTTTTATAAATCCATATTCTATTAGCAATTGAAGCCGTCATTAAGCTATATGCCTTCTCTCGATAAATCGGCGCCACAAGTGCAAGAGATGTTTGGCGCCATCGCCGGGCGCTATGATTTGCTCAATCACTTGCTATCGGCCAATCAGGATGTGCGCTGGCGCCGTCGCGGCGTGCGCTGGCTGCATCCCCGGCGCGGTGAAGCGATTCTTGATTTATGCTGCGGAACGGGCGATTTAGCTTTTGAAATTCTGCGCCAACAGCCGCATTGTCATGTCACCGGCGCCGACTTCGCGTTGCCGATGCTGGAAATAGCGAGGCAGAAGGCAGAAGGCAGACAGCAGACAGCAGTGACTTTCGTCCAGGCAGATGCGCTGCATTTATCATTCGCTGATGCGACCTTTGATGGCCTGACAGTTGGTTTTGGTGTGCGGAATTTCCAGGACACCGAGGCTGGCTTGCGCGAAATCTATCGCGTTTTAAAACCGGGCGGACGCGTGATGATTCTCGAATTTATGCGACCCACCTCATGGTTTTTGCGCTATGGCTTCGGCTTGTTCTTTAAAGGCATCTTGCCGCGCGTTGGCAGGCTGATTTCAAAACACAATTCGGCGTATTCCTATTTGCCGGCTTCAGTGGGAGATTTTTACTCGCGCCAGGAATTTGAAAACCTGCTCCGCGAATGCGGATTTGCCAGTGTGCGCTCCTGCGATTTAAGTCTGGGCGCGGCAACCTGTTTCGTGGCGAGAAAGAAAGAGCCTTAAAGCTTTAAATCAGTTCAGCGTGTGGCAAATCAAGGAAGGCATCCACTATCACCGGGTCGAAGTGCAAGCCACGGTTGAGACAGATCTCCTCCACGGTTTTATCCACTGACCAGGCCGTTTTATAAGGGCGGTCATGGGTCAGAGCATCAAACACATCTGCAACAGCTAAGATGCGGCTTTCAATAGGAATGGCATTGCCTCTCAGATTATAAGGATACCCTGCCCCATCCCAGCGCTCATGATGCGTTAAAGCAATCGTCTCGGCCATTTTAACCAACTCTGAGTTGCCGCCCGCCAACAAATCCGCACCAATTTCGCAGTGGCGTTGCATAATCTCGCGCTCGCCAGCAGTTAGCGCCTGGGGTTTTAATAAAATCGTATCCGGCACACCAATTTTTCCCACATCATGCAACGGCGCCGCGCGGCGAATCAGCGTTACCTGCTCATCGGGTAGCCCAATGCTTTGTGCTATTAACGAGCAAACCATGCCGACTCGCTGCGTGTGCTGCCCGGTATTATCATCGTGATGTTCGGCAGCTTTCGCCAGGCGCAGGGTGATTTCGAGTTGAGCTTCGCGCAGGTCAAGCTGGTAACCTTCTGCTTCTCGCGTGCGCACTAAAACCTCGCGCTCTAAGGCACTATTTTGCAGTTCCAATTTGCGCTGCAAGACACGCACGCGCAGCAAATTCTGCACGCGCAAACTTACTTCTTCGGGTAAAAACGGTTTGAGAATGAAATCCGAGGCGCCACTTAATAAAGCGCGCTTACGCGTTTCTAAACTGGCTTCGGCAGTCAGCACGAAAATCGGCAGGTAAGTTTTAGGATTCATGCGCTGATGAATGAGCTTCAGCAAATGAAATCCATCCGGCTGTGGCATCAATAAATCCAACAGAATGAGGTCGGGATCAAGTTCGATACAGGCCGACAAAACACCTCTTGAATCGTTGATGCATTGGACGTTGTTATATCCCGCCATACTCAGCACCAGGGACAAATAATCGGTCTGACTTTTGTCATCATCCACTACTAAAATCTTGCTGTCAAAAATTTCCTCACTCATTACATGGCCTCCAGTGCCGCTTCCAGAGGTTATATGCCATAGATGCAGTAGGTTTATCACACGAATTTGGCTTCGTGAAATTCAGTTGCGCATTTCTATCGAGTGACCTAACCTGAACTGCAATGCACTTCGTCATCGCCCTGACCGGGGCTTCGGGCCATCCTTACGCTTTACGCTTGCTGCAAAAATTAGCAACAACAGAAGCCAGAATTTCACTTGTTCTCAGCGAGCCGGCGTGTGTGGCTTTAGCGGCGGAAACCGGCATTAAATTAAACGCGCACAAGCCGGACATTAAGCAACTTTTCGATGACGAAGCCGCGCTTTCACGCGTTACTACTTACAATCCGCGCAATATCGGCGCGGCAATCGCTTCGGGTTCAAACAGGCACGACGGGATGGTGATTATTCCCTGTTCAATGGGCACCTTGGGCCGCATCGCGCACGGCACTTCAGATGATTTAATCTGCCGCGCCGCTGATGTCACTATCAAAGAGCGGCGCAAACTCATTCTGGTCACACGCGAGATGCCGCTTTCGCTGATTCATTTGCAAAACATGGTCACCGTTACGCAAGCTGGTGCTTTAGTAATGCACGCCAGCCCGCATTTTTATCATCGCCCGCAGAGCGTTGAAGACGTTTTAGATACCGTTGTAGACCGCGTTTTAGATCAACTCGGTGTTGAACACCAAACGCAGCGCTGGAATCCCGAATAGCTTTGTTAAACCCTGCGCCCTTGCGGGTAAACTTGAAGTATCATGCCGCGCCCTGCTCCACCTGCTTTAGAAGAAGCTACTTCTCCTCCCATTCATTCATCTGATGGCGATTTACAAATTCACGTTACGCCGCCATTGCCCACCCAGCCTTACTTGTCGCTAATTATTCCCGCTTACAACGAAGAAGCGCGTCTGCCGGCGACTTTAACGCGTGTGGCTGAATATTTAGCATTACGCGATTTTTCCTATGAACTCATTGTCGTAGATGATGGCTCACGCGATGGCACGCGCGATTTGGTGCGCGACTTTGCTAAGGGCCGCGAATGGGTGCGGCTTTTGGGCTATGATGCCAACGGACAAGCGGCAAATCGCGGTAAAGGTTTTGCCGTGCGACAGGGCGTTTTACATGCGAAAGGCCGCGACGTTTTGTTTTCGGATGCCGACCTTTCGACGCCCATCGAAGAAATGGAAAAGCTGCTGGCGCCGATTTCCAAAGGCGACTGCGATGTGGCGATTGCCTCGCGCGCTTTGCCCGAATCCATTTTGGCCGTGCATCAGCCCTGGTATCGCGAACTGATGGGCCGCAGTTTCAATAAAGCGGTGCAAAAAATCGCCGTGCCCGGCATTGTGGACACGCAATGCGGCTTTAAAGCCTTTCGCGGCGATGTGGCGCGGCGCTTATTTTCCTTGGCGCAAATTGATGGTTTCGGCTTTGATCCTGAAATTCTATTTTTGGCGCAAAAGTTCGGCTATCGCGTGCGTGAAATTCCTGTGCGCTGGGAGCATCGCGACGACAGCCGCGTTAGCCCACTCACCGCACCCTTTAACATGATGCGCGAGCTTTTCACCGTCCGACTTAACGACATGCGCGGTTTGTATGAAGAAAACACTTCAGATGGCATTTAATTAAATCGCCAGTAACACCGGCAAGACTTCTTCGGCACGTCCTAAAATCTCTTCCTGGAAATAAGCATTACGCGGCTGCATCGCTTCCAAATTCACCAAGATGGTTCGCGCTCCGGCATAAGCGGCGCTACTGACAAATTGCGCGGCAGGAGCCACCACACCGGAAGTGCCGACAGCAATAAATAAGTCCACATCGCGCAAAGCACCTTTGGCCAGATGCGATTCCAGCGGCGGCAACATTTCATTGAATAAAACAATATCAGGCCGCAATGGCGCCTTACATAAATTGCAAAACGGCACTTCGGTGTGAGGAGTTAAATCGGCGAAAGGTTGTGATGTGCAGTGAGAATTGGTGCAGCGCGAGCGCAAAACCGAGCCATGCAGTTCAATTACATTTTCGCTGCCCGCCGCCTGATGCAAGCCATCTACGTTTTGCGTAATCAAAGTGATGTTTTTGTCGGCATGACGCTTTTGCACTTCCGCGATGGCAAAATGAGCGGCATTAGGCTTGATGGTTTCAGCTAAAGCGCGCAAACCGCCAAAAACCTTCCACACCATCGGCAGGCTTTCCGGTAGATTGGCCGCGTCTGAAGCGCGCATGAATTCAGCATCGTTCCACAGCCCATTTTCGCCTCTAAAAGTGGGAAGGCCCGAAGCGGCGGAGACACCGGCGCCGGTCAGAAAAACGATGTTCTGATGCAGCGATAAGGAAAGCGGTTGAAGATTCATAATTGCTACTTTCTCTTTCCATTTTCCTCTAAAATGCCCATCATGAAATCAGTAAAATACTTTTTCCTTTTCAGCGCCTTGTGCGCTTTGCCTCTTGCCGCACAGAATGAAAACAAGACCGAGGCGCCAAAGAATCGCGTTTTCTTGTGGGGCGATAAACCAACAGATGTTGGCGAATTAACGCCGCTTTTTGATGGGCAAACCTTGAAAGGCTGGACACCGCGCGGTGGGGCGAAATTCTCTGTCGAAAACGGCGAAATCATCGGCGCCACTGGCGATGGCAAGTATGGCTGGCTCATAACCGACAAGCCTTACGGCGATTTTGTGCTCGAAGCCGAAATGAAAAATGAAGGCGGCAATTCGGGCATTCAAATTCGCAGCGCCATTGATGCTAAAGATGTGATGGTCGGTTATCAAATCGAAAACGACCCCACAACACGCGCCTGGTCTGGTGGATTATACGAACAAGGCCGCCGCGCCTGGCTGCAAGATGTAAAAGATCACCCAGCCGGGCAAAAAGCCTTCAAAAAAGGTGATTGGAATCACTATCGCATCGAAGCTATCGGCCCGCGAATCCGCACCTGGCTGAACGGCGTGCCAATAACCGATTATGTGGACGCCATTGATTTATCGGGCATTATCGGGTTGCAAGTGCATTCGGGCAAAGATGTCAAAGCGCGCTGGCGCAACATCAAAATCAAAGACCTTGGCCAGCGCAAGTGGCAGCCGCTTTTCGACGGCAAAACTCTAAACGGTTGGCATCCCATCGGTAAAGGCGAGTGGAAAGTGCAAGATGGCACCATCGCCGGCACGCATTCCAAAGATGAAAAAGATTACGGCCACTTAGTCAGCGATAAAAAATACGGTGACTTTACAGTTCGCTTGCGCTACAAAGCCGTAAAAGGCAACAGCGGTTTTTACTTTCGCAGCGATGAAGGCGGCAATTCGGGCATTAGCGGCTTCCAGGCCGAAATTGACCCGCAAAGAGATTCGGGCGGCCTCTATGAAACTAATGGCCGCAGTTGGGTTGTTTTGCCCGAAGCGGAAAATGTGCGTAGCTGGCTCAAGAAAAACTGGTTCAAAACCGACGACTGGAATTGGATGACTGTTACTGCAATCGGTGACCGCATCGTAGTCAGTTTAAACGGCCATCAAACCGCACAGATAAAAGATGAAAAAGGCCGCCGCGAAGGCGTTTTCGCCCTGCAATTGCACGGCGCACAAGATGTGGAAGTTGCTTTTAAAGACATCGAAATTCTCAGCGAGCCATAGACATAAAAACCATTCCTAACGGCCTGCAAAACACCTCTCAGGAACAACCGGGTCATTACACATTAGCCAGACCAGGTGAACGTTTAGCGGCGGCGATAACCGATGTTTGTTTTTTGCTGCTGCTACACGTCGTTTTGCTTTTACCCTTCACCATGAGTGAGGGAGGAGGCAAATATCTTCCTCTATTTCAAAGCAGTAGCCCGGCCCTGGCGTGGTTTTATTTGTGGTGGGGCAACTGGCGTGGCGCCACATGGGGCAAGCGATTGTGGCGCTTGCAAGTCGTTCATGAAGATGGCACCTCGCTTTCGTCACGCGCGGCTTTGCTGCGCTGCCTTGCTTATGCTCTGGCGATTCTGCCCCTGAAAATTGGCCTGCTGCCCATTTTGACCGATGCTAAGCGCCGTGGCTGGCACGACCGATTGGCGCGCACTCGCGTGATAAAAACCAATCAGCAAAGTGGGCAGGACAACACGCGCCAGGAGGCCGTAAATCCTCAGCAAATCGTAGGTGAGAGTGTTGCGCTCAACAAAGGAGTCCCTCTTAGTTTGCCTTGCCCTCATTGGCAAGTGCCGCGCCGGGGCTGGTTTTATGTCCTCTTGTTTTACGCGCTTTTATCTGTTCTGATGACCTG
Source organism: Abditibacteriaceae bacterium (assembly GCA_036399215.1). Taxonomy (GTDB): domain Bacteria; phylum Armatimonadota; class Abditibacteriia; order Abditibacteriales; family Abditibacteriaceae; genus DASWNL01. The sequence continues at coordinate 7,166 of DASWNL010000703.1, read as the reverse complement.
GCCCTTAGCGAGCCATTTCACGACACATTTAGCCGGTGATCAGGGTGACAACATGGTTTTCGCCTGGAATTACTGGTGGTTCAGGCACGCTCTGGAGCAGGGACAATCAGTAATGAACACTGGCCTGCTCTTTTATCCCGAAGAAATTTCGCTGCGCTTTCATACCCTTAACTTCTTTAATTGCGTCCTCGCTTTTCCCTTGCAGGAGCGGTGGGGGCTGATAGCGACTTACAATTTTTTGTTCTTGTTTTCGTTGACTGCCAGTGCCTTTGCAGCTTACTGGTTGCTCGCCAGCCTTACAAAAGACCGTCTGGCTTCTCTGGTTACCGGCATTTGTTTTGGATTTTCACCCTTTTTCGTGTCGCATGGCATCGACGGGCACCTGAACCTGGTGCCCGCACAATTCGTGGCTTTATTTGCCCTCTTTTTTTACAGCACCTTAGCCACGCGGCAGTTTCGCTTTGTGCTTTTATCGGCTCTGGCGCTGGCCTTCTCGGCTCTATGCGATTGGCAATATTTTCTTTTCAATTTCTTGTTTGCTTTTTTGCTGTTCACCGGTGTCGAAATTTTCTATTGGAGCCAAAATGACAGGGTAGCGAGTCGCAAGCGTTTCTTTTACGCGACGAAGGCACTGGTTTTGGGCACGCTTTTAGTGTCGCCACTTTTGTTGCCCATGCTGAGGGAACGGAAAACCATCACCACGCCTTCGTTGAATAAGCCAGCTTTTCATCTCGACCCGTTGGACTGGTTGAAAATTCATCCGTTTAATCCTTTGGCACCATCCGTTTTCACTGAGTTTCGTCCCGAAGTCGAATGTCAGGTTTCACCTGGACTAACACTTTTGTTATTGGCCGGCTTATATTTGTGGAAGCGACCTCAGGCGCGGCAGAATTTGCTGCCCTGGATTGTCACGGGTGTAGCCACCGCTATTTTGGCCTGCGGAGATCACTTACAAATCGCAAATCTGAAAAATTTTAATTTCGCCCTGTTCTTCTTTTTGGGCGGCTTACCCGGCAACGCCTTCGCTTTGCCCTGGAACTCTTTTATTTCCGATGCGGCGCTGATTTTCCTGAGCGATCCGTTATCATTACTATCTCATAAAAGTAGCATCAGGCTGCCACTCAACTGGCTAATGACTTATCTTCCACTGTTCAAGGTGTTTCGCGTGCCTGCACGCCTGGGTTTGATTACCGTGCTCTGCATAATGTTGATCGCGGCCTTTGCGCTTTCACACTGGCGGCGCCAACTGGCAAATCAGGGCTTTCGATGGGGTTGGCCAGTTTTGCTTTTGACTCTGCTGACTTTATTAGCTGAATACGCTACCTGGCCTTATCCCACCACGAACGCAAAAATTTCACCCTTTTACCGGCAATTAGCGGCAAAGGTCGAACATTTTGCGATTGTCCCGTTGCCCTTAGTGCCTCACACAGAGCACATGGCGCCTCATGAGTTGTTTCAAACAATGCACCACAAGCCGTTAGTTGCAGCCTATACCTCGCGGGTGCCCCGTCATGGCTTACGCTTCTTCAATCGTCACGAGCTTTTACACTTTCTTCAGTTTTATAGCCTCGATGCATCACAACTTGAGGGACATGGGCCAGCTACGCAACAAGCTACGCAAGCGGAGTTCGCTCTTCCCCCGGTTTCAGCCAGGCCCAATTTCAGCGATGCCCAATTGCAAGCCTCGCTGCCTTCTCTGCGCGCTCACCGAATTCGTTACATCGTGATTCATAAAAAGTATGTTCCTCCGGCGAATGTAGCGATCATCGAAGGCGCGCTGCGACGTTTGAAACTGCCCTGCGTCTGGCGAGACAACGAACTACTTGCTTACCAAATTGCGCTGCCTCGTGAGAAACCTCTCATAAAATAATATTCACCATGAAACCTCTGTTGCTATTCCTCTGCCTCACCGTTTTAGAATTTTCCGCTATGGCCGCTTCCCGTGACCCGGTGCGGGCGCCGCACGGCATGGTAGCTTCCACGAATCGGATAGCTTCGCAGATAGGTGTGGATGTTTTAAAGCGCGGCGGCAATGCTGTTGATGCTTCAATCGCTGTGGCTTTTGCTTTAGCCGTTGTGTATCCCTCGGCGGGTAATTTGGGCGGTGGCGGTTTCATGCTGCTGCGCTTGCACGATGGACGCACAACAGCCCTCGATTACCGCGAAACAGCGCCCGCCAAAGCAACACGCGATGTTTATCTCAATGCTAAAGGCGAGCTAATTAAAGGCGAAGGCTCATCACTTATTGGCTATCGCGCAGGGGGCGTGCCGGGCACGGTTCGGGGAATGGAACTCGCCTTAAAGAAATACGGCTCCGGCCAACTGTCATGGGCGCAGCTTATTGAACCGGCACGCCGGTTAGCTGCTGGCGGCTTCCCCGTTTCTCATCGCCTTGCGCGCTCTTTGCACGACAAAAAAGCGCAGCTTTCGCCTTACGCTGATAGCCGCCGTATCTTCTTACGCGATGGGAAATTCTGGAATGAAGGCGATGTCTTGAAGCAGCCGGATTTAGCCAAAACCCTGTGGCGCTTGCAAAAATATGGGCCGAGCGAATTTTACGAAGGCCAAACCGCGCGGCTCATTGCCGATGACATGGCGCGCCACAATGGTTTAATCACTCTGGATGACCTTCGCGCTTATGCACCACGCGAGCGCGTGCCTCTACGTGGCACTTATCGCGGCCATGAGATTATTTCAATGCCCTCGCCTTCTTCGGGTGGTCTGGTTCTGCTGCAAATGCTGAATATCCTGGAAGGCTTCGACCTAAAACGCAATAGCTGGAACTCCGCCGCGCACTATCATCTTCTAACCGAAACCATGCGCCGCGCTTTTGCCGACCGTGCCGCGTGGATGGGCGATGCTGATTTCGCGAGTGTGCCGGTTGAAGGATTGCTTGCCAAAGATTATGCTGCAAAACGCCGTGCCTTGATTGATTTACAAAAGGCCTCCTCCAGCACAACGCTTCGTAGTGGGCAACCTGTTGGCAGCGAATCAATCGAAACCACGCATTTCACCGTCGTGGATGCCAAAGGCAATGCGGTTTCCAACACTTACACTTTAAATGGCACTTACGGTTCGGGCGTAACAATTAAAGGCACCGGCATTTTGCTGAACAATGAGATGGATGACTTCACGACCAAAATCAACACGCCGAATTTATTTGGCGTCATTCAAAGCGAAGGCAACGCCATCGCGCCGCATAAACGCCCGCTTTCTTCGATGACGCCGACTTTTGTGCTGCGTAAAGATGGCAGGCTCTGGTTTGCCCTCGGCTCACCGGGTGGGCCAACGATTATCAACACGGTTTTGCAAGTGATTCTCAACGTCGTGGATTACGACATGAACCTACAACAAGCTATTGATGCGCCGCGTATTCATCATCAATGGCTGCCCGATGAAATCGTTGAAGAGCCGCTTGGCCTTTCGCCCGATAGCAAAAGCATTTTAAAGTCGCGCGGCCACCAATTTAATCGGACGCCACGTTACATGGGCGATGTGCAGGCCATCATGATCGAAGAGAAAAGCGGTATGCGTTTGGGCGCCAGCGATGGGCGTCAGGAAGGCGCGGCGATTGGTTATTAGCGCCTTTCAAATCCACTTTGCTTGTAACAGTGTGCGGTGAAGGCGCCTTTTTCGCATGGTTTACGATTGTTACACTGCTTGCGATTAACAGGAGACAATTTCAATGATCGTTACCACCAAAGAGCTTTTCAAAATCGCCTATGGAAATTATGCCGTTGGCGCTTACAACATCAACAATCTCGAACAAACCATGGGCCTCTTTAAAGGCTGCATTGATTCGCAGGCGCCGTTTATCATTCAAATTTCTAAGGGAGCGCGCAGCTATAGCGATAAAACGATGCTTGAAGGCATTATTCGCTCGGCGGAAGATGTATTTCCCGAAGCGATTTTCGCTGTCCATCTTGATCACGGCGATGAGCAGACCTGCTACGACTGCATCAACTCCGGCTTTTATTCCAGCGTGATGATTGATGCTTCGCATGACCCGTTTGATGAAAACGTTGCCATTACACGCCGCGTTGTCGAAGCCGCGCACGCCAAAGGCATTTCGGTTGAAGCCGAACTGGGCATGTTGGGCGGCGTAGAAGAACATGTTGCTGTTGATGAGAAAAACGCCTGCCTGACCGACCCGGAAGAAGCCAAATTGTTCGTTGAGCAAAGCGGCTGCGACAGCCTGGCGGCGGCCATCGGCACCTCGCATGGCGCCTATAAATTCTCTGGCGGACAAGGCTTGCACTTTGACCGTATTAAGCGCATTCAGGAACTGCTCCCCGGCTTTCCAATTGTGATGCACGGCAGTTCCAGCGTGCCGCAAGAAGAAGTGCGGCGCATCAATGAAGCCGGCGGCAAGCTCAAAGAAGGCGCCAAGGGCGTGGATGAAGAGCAGTATTTGCCCGCCGCCAAACTGGGCGTTACCAAAGTGAATGTAGATACCGATGGCCGCTTAGTATGGACGCGCGTGCATCGTGAATTCTTCCGCGACAAGCCCGAAGATTTCGACTTGCGCGGCCCAGGCAAGATTTTCATGGCCGAATACGCCAAGTTCATCGCTCACAAAAACGAAAAACTCGGCAGCGCGTGTCAGTTGCCAGACATTCGTGCCAAACTCGGCAAGTAATTTTAGAATTCACCACAAAGGCACAAAGAACACAAAGGAAGCACAAAGAAAAGAATGGGAAACTGCTGGGCTTTGCGCTCTTGGTTTTTCAAACTCCTTTGTGCTTCCTTTGTGTTCTTTGTGCCTTTGTGCCTTTGTGCCTTTGTGGTTTATATACCACGTAACGGATTCGAGGCTACAGGTTAGGCGTGTCATTCCCGCGCAGGCGGGAATGACGAGAGGCTGTCATATATGTAGCCTTTCATTCGTTATCCGCTATACAATGAAGTTCTTTCAGTTCGATTCGCTAAAAAACATTCCCGGTTTGCGCCATGCCATCACCACGCGCGGCGGCTCTTGTGCCGGGCCGTATGACGATTTGAATCTGGCTTATCATGTTGGTGATGATGCGGCGCGAGTCACGGCCAATCGCAAGAAATTAGCGGTGGAATTAGGTTATGAGGCCTCATGTTTAGTGGCCGCGCAGCAAGTTCATGGCGCGAATGTAGAAATTGCAACCGAAGCTCATGCCGGACATGGTGCGTTCGATTGGGACGGTGCCCTTCCAAACTGCGATGCGCTGGTTGTTGATGAACCAAATATTCCCGTTCTGATTCAAGTCGCCGATTGTGCGCCGGTTTTAGTTGTCAACCAGACGAATCGTATTTTTGCTGCTATTCACGCCGGTTGGCGTGGCGCTGTTGAAGGAATCGTTGGCACACAAGTTTTCGTGCTAAACGATTTTCTTCCCGATGTTGATTCAACCGATTTCCGTGTTGGCATTGGCCCTTGTTTGTGTGTCAATTGCTTTGAAATAGGTGCAGAAGTAGTTGAAGCAGCACAAAAAATCGCGCCCGAAGCGATTTTGCAACGTAGTGATTGGCAAAAGCCGCATCTCGATTTGCGCCTACTCATTCAGCGCGATTTAGAAAACTTTGGCGTGCTAATGGAAAACATCGAAATCATGCCGCATTGTCCGCGTTGCCAAAATGATTTATTTTTTTCGCATCGTGGGCAAAACGGCACGGCAGGGCGCTTTGGTCTTGTGGCGTGGTGGGAAGAGTGAAAGAAAAACTCGCCGCAGCGCGGCGCAGTTTGAAGCGCGAGTTTGATTTTTACCGGCGGGTAGCGAAGCACTCAGAAACGCCACGCTTAGCGAAAATTCTTTTGGGTTTAGCTATCGGTTACGCTTTATTGCCTTTTGATTTAATTCCCGATTTCATTCCGGTTATTGGGCAACTGGATGACGCTTTGATTGTTCCCGGCTTGATTTTATTGGCACTTAAAATCGTGCCGCAAGAAGTGAAGACAGAGTGCCGTGTTACTCCCCCTCCGAGTGTGCCAGTGGAATTGTAAAACGAAAATCGCTGCCCTTTCCGACTTCGCTTTCTACCCAGATTTTGCCGCCGTGCGCTTCCACGGCTAAGCGGCAAAAGGTGAGGCCTAAGCCCGATGATAGTTTGCGTCCGGCACTGCTCGATTCGGCCTGGCCCCATTTATCGAAAATTCTTTCGCGGTTTTCGGGAGCAATGCCCGGCCCATCGTCGCGCACGCTGAAAAGAACAAAATCTTCCTGTGTCGTGGCTTCGACTGCCAGGTGGCTACCTGACGGACAAAACTTTAAAGAATTACCAATTAAATTGACCAGAACACGACGCAACAGTTCGGCATCGGCTTGAAATTGCGGCACGCCAACAGCAACAGGCTCGGCGATTTGGATGTTACGATTGCGCGCCAGCGATTGCACCTGGCTTAGAGCTGTTGTCATGAGTGGTTCCGCCGTGACACTCTCGCGGTTCAATTCCAGCGCGCCGCTTTCCAGCTTGCCGACATCCAACAGTTCACTGACCTGATTGACCATGTGGCGGCAACTGTTCATGCACATTTCCAAAAGCTCAAGCTGAATATCATCCATTCGCTCACGATAACTGGTAAGCATAATATCCAGCGAAGCAATCATGGCGGTTAAAGGCGTGCGCAGGTCATGCACCAGCATTTGCGAAAGTGAATCGCGCAAGCCTTCCGAGCGCTGTAAGGCGCGATAAGCATTTTCCAGTTCGTCGCGGCCTCTTTTGGTGCGAACTAAGGTTTTTACGCGCGCTAAAACTTCCACTTCATCTACGGGTTTAGTCAAGAAATCATCGGCGCCGGCTTCGAGGGCTTGCACGCGATTGGGCATGTCTTGCAGCGCCGTTACCATAACAACCGGCAAATGCGCCGAAGCCGCATCGGCCCGCAAACGGCGACAAACTTCAAAGCCATCCATGCCGGGCATCATCACATCCAACAGCACCACATCCGGCTCCGTTTCCGGCACCAGTTTCAGAGCATCCGGGCCGTTGCTGGCCGTTACCACGCTGTAGCCCTCAATTTCCAGAATGCTTGATAACAAGCGCACATTCAGAGGCGTGTCATCTACAATCAAGATACGGCCAAAAGAGGCAGGTTTAGGAGCAGAAGGCTCACCAGAGGAGGACTCAAGCAGCATGGAAATCAACTTCTTTCAATTTCTCTCAATGGACACTTTCAAGATGCGGTAAACAAGGCA
>DASWNL010000702.1:0-7542 GCA_036399215.1 Abditibacteriaceae bacterium | reverse complement strand
TTGGCATAAGCATCCAATTCACGCAGTTGCTTTAAATAGGCCTCGGCATTTTTGTCGTAATCGCCAGCGTGGGCCGGGTCAAATTCCTTCAACGACTTGCGCACCGCTTCGCCGGCCTTGATCCATTTCTGGACATCAAACCAAACGTGTGGATCAGGATAAGCCGTTGTGCTATCGGAAGTGAGAAGCTCCTCTTTGGGCACGCCTGTGGCAACGGCAATACTGGGCTTGCGTTCGCTCATCTTTGCTAAGACATCGGCCATTTTCCCTTCCAGATGCAAGCCGTTATAAAACACGATATCTGCATTAGACAGTTTGCGAATATCGCCCGGCGTGGCCTTGTAAAGATGGGGGTCAACACCCGCGCCCATCAGCGCTTCCGACTGCACATGCGTGCCGCCGATATTCTTCACCAGGTCATGAATCATGCCGGTTGTCGAAACCGCTTTGATGGGGCTACTGCCTTTGTAAGTGAAATGCGGCGCGGTTTCACCATGATCATGGCCCGCATGATTTTCGCTTTTATCCGGCGCATTGCAGCCCGCCACAACAAGCAAAAACGCCGCGCTCATCGCTCCTAAAAATTGACGCTTGTTCAGGTAGTTCCTCAGGTAGTTCATGCTATTTCTCACCTTGATCTTCCACAAAAATCGCCTGGGCCGGAATCAGCCCAATCGTGCGTTTCTTGCCGCCAACCCGCAGTTGCAATACGCCTTCAGCGGGCACAGCGCGCAGAATTTCAACTCCTGTGCCGGGCACAAGTCCCACTTCTTGCACATGTCGCAAAAGTTCAGCGCTGTCATCGTCCACGCGCCGCACGATCACCTGTGCCCCAGCCTCCATTTGCGAGAGCGGCAGCCAATCGTCATGCGCGATTTCGCCATTTAAAGTAGGAATCGGCGAGCCGTGCGGGTCATGTGAGGGATGGCCCAGCGCGGCAGCGATTTTGGCCTCAACTTCTTCGCTAATAACGTGCTCCCAACGTTCGGCTTCATCATGCACTTTATCCCAACTCAGGCCCAGAACTTCGGCTAAGTAGGTTTCAATCAAGCGATGATGACGAACCATTTCCAGGGCGATTTTTTCGCCCGCCGGTGTTAGTTCCACGCCGCGATAAGGCGCGTGTGCCACCAAATGCAGTGCCGCCAACTTTTTCACCATCGCCGTGGCCGAAGGCGGCGCTACTGCTAATTTATCGGCCAGTGATTGCGTTGTTACCAACCCTTCACCGCGCAACAAATAAATCGTCTTCAGATAATCCTGCGCCGCCGTGCTCAAAGTTAAAGCTGTTTCGTCCATGACATTAAAAGTAATAACCCGGCGATTAAAATCGCGGCACCGGGCTTCCAGCCGAGCGGCCCCCTGCGGGGACGCTAGAGTTAATCATCGTCTTGCTCCCATATCTCTTCCAAAGCGGCGATGATTTTCTCGTTGGCATGATGCTCTTTTTGATTGTGAATGTAGTGACTCACCTTTTTTACGTCCCAGCGGCTAACTGTGAATGCTCCATAACCACCTTGCCACTTAAAGGCATGATCAACGCGCAACTCCTCGTTGGCAAAGCGAGAAGACACACCTTTCACTTGCTTCACTAAACAGGCAATATCTAACGTCGCTGGAAGCCCTACCAGCAAATGCACATGGTCTGCCATGCCGTTGAGTGCCAAAACTCGGCATTCCAATTCAGCGGCTTGGTCGGCTATGCAGCGATGTAATCGTCGCTCCCAATCCAGCTCGATTAAAGGCAGCCTATCCCAGGTCGCCCATACTAAATGAACATAGAGCCGCAAGCGATTTTCGCGCATTTCTAATATCGAAACCTGGCGATTGAAATCGCGGCTTAAGGCCGTTGGCCGAGTGTCTGCCTACGCAGACACCAATATTTAAAATGTGTCCGCGCAGGTGGACACACAGCCGCAGGCTCGGAGCCGCGATTTCAATCGCCGGGCGCTTTTCAAAATCAATTTTCAAAAGCGCCGCGAAGCGCCAACACCGGCAAAATAATCTGGGCCGCCCAGTTTGTTATTGAGGCCAAAACCTAACCGCGCGTCCAATTGAAAATCGTTATTAATCAAGTAGGTTACGCCGCCATCAACATATTTCGCGCTCTTACCGGCTGCATCGGCTTTGGTCAAACCATAAACCTCCGCAAAAGCACCCCATTTATCATTTAAGGTAAAACCCAACGACACACTACCAAGCAGTTGGCTAAATCTTGTGCCGCCGTCGCTGGGGCGGCCATAACCCACGTTGCTATTGAAAGCCAACTTCGGTGATAATTCCCAACTCGCCGATAAGATCGCTTCGGGCTGATAAGCATCTTCACCGATGGCATTGGCGCCGGTAGGCAATGTAGCACCGATTAATAACCCCAGTGCCGGTTTTTTCCTTTGGGCATCACCGGGAGACAAAGCGAACTTGGCCCCAAGAAACGCATCATCAAGACCTGAACTGCGGCCCCCATCGCGCTGCCACACATAAGAAGGCAGACCAAAACGCACTTCTACTTTCTTCGCAACCGGAACGCGCACCAAAACTTCGCCCCCTCCCGTCGCACGCCTGGCACCTTCGCGTGAATAAGTCACGCCGCCCTCAATTTGCACGCGCCCTTGCGGCACTACTTGCGGGCTTTCCGTAAAATCGGGCCGGTCAGTAATAAGTGCCTCATCTAATGTTTCGTTTTGCGATTGCACTTCAAGCGCTTGCGCATTCAACCCAAGCAACACTCCAACGGCAATTAAGTATTTTTTGCTTCGCAACATGTTTAATAGCCTCTTTATCTAAATAAATTTTTAGCCATGCCTAAACTTATGATTAAATGCGGCTTTTGTCAAGTGCTACGCCAGAATAAGGCCGCAACTCGCTGGAGTTGCGGCCTTATTATTGCTTATGGGCAAACTTTATGGTGCTTTATTCTCAACGCGCAGGTTAGAAAGCCACAGCACATTATCAGCGACAGCGCCGCCTAAAAAGCCGGTAATATCAATGAAACTGACGTGTTTGACCTGAGACAGATCAAGGCGATTGTTGTTATCTTTGGAATCTTCCGCTTGCTCGAAAAGCATGGGCACCAGGCGCACTTCGCCGGGCTTGTTATCGGCGGGCAGTTCCACAGTCGTGTTATATTTGCCGCCACTGGTTTCTTCGAGTTGAAGCAGCAAAGTCATCGGCTGCTCGGTCGCAATAGCAAAGCGCAGGGCAGCCATGTCTTTGAGCGCGCCGGTTCGAAATGGTTTAACCAACCCGATAAGGCTTCCCGGTTGCTGGCGATATTCGGCCTGCAAACCCTGCCCCCGCAATGTGATAGCGCGGCCCTGTTCTTTGAGACTGGCTTCTGTCACTTGCTTAACTAAAACGTCGCCCATTACGGCCCAACTTAACTGGGGACGCAAAAAAGCATCGAGGAGAAAGGTGCCGGGCGGCTCGTTAGGATCAACTTCGGCGACTGGCAGAGCTTCTCTGGAAGCCTCAAAGTCGTCAACCCAAAAACTATGCGGCCCATCCTTGATGCCCATCAGCTTTCGCATATTTTCGTCGTCAAAATTAATCAGGAACTGCTTAAAATCGGTCAGGGCAGCAGCGACTACTAAATCCATGTCGAGTCTGCCGTTGTTGTCCTGCGGGTCATTGGCATCAGTAGATAAAACGAAATCATCAAGCGACAATTCCACACGCTGCCATTGATTTTTCGGCGTGTTGATTAAAGCCACATGACGACCGGAATCTTGTTCTTGCAGGACAAAAACCAGCGTGGTGGCATAGTCGCTTTTAACCCAGAAGCGAAATGATTTCAGCTTGCTCGCTTCACCGGGTTGGCCGGTTTTCATCAGCGAGTTAAATTGGCCCGGTGCCAAAGGATAATCAAAGCGCAAGGCAGCGTTGCCTTCTTTAGCAATACCTTTGTTTTTATCCACCGAGACTTTGCCGCCTTCGCCCAGAACTCCGAAAACGGTTTGCCCATCTTCAAAATCCAAAAACGTGTCGGTCAGTTTGCCGATACCGCCGCCTACCGGCGGTTGGGCGTGAACACTGGCTATAAGCCCTAAAAGTGCCAGCAAAACCAGCTTTTTCATAACGGCTCCTTTTACTTCTTACTGCTGCTTCAAAAATTCAAAGCTCGATTTCAAGCAATCAAAGGGGTCGCGGCGACAAACGTCCTGCTCGATGCAATACCACTCGACACCAGCATTTTCTAAAGCCGGAATCAAATGCGCCCAATCCAGATTGCCTTCTCCAATCGGCGCCATAACCGGTTCGTTGCCGTTCATCTCTTTGTCTTTTATGTGGATTACCGGCAAGCGGCCTTTGCAGCGTTCAATGACGCGCTCTGGATTGGTGCCGGAATGCTCAACCCAGTAAATATCCATTTCTAATAGAAAATCTGGCCCGGCTTCGATAAAAATGTCATAGAGCGTTTGAGGGGAGGCATCTTTGGCATAGTTCGCGCCGATTTCCGAGGTGCGGGCAAATTCGTAAGCGTGATTATGATAGCCCCAGCGCAAGCCGCCGGCTTTGAGTTGCTCAATGACGGGAAGAGCATCGTGCACAAAACTTTTGTAACCGGCTGCGCCGTCTTTGCCGTAGTCGCCAGGGATGCCGCCGATAGCCGTATAATCGCAACCGAGAATTTGATGCCATTCAATCTCCTTTTGCGTGTTACTGGCTAAATCGCCCCAACCGCGATGCGTGGCTATACATTTAAGGCCGTTGTCGTCTAACCATTGCCTGGCTTGTTCGGGCAAAACTTCAGGATATTCACCATTCATGGCGCCAACAGCAGAAAGCTGCACGGCGCGGTAGCCGATGGCGCTGATTTTTTCCAGCGCTTGCGCGAACTCCTGCGCAGTTTTGGTGAAATCGCGCACTGTATACATTTGCACGGCTAACTTGTCTTGCATGAAAAACTCCTGTGGGTCACTGGCTTGCAGTATAGCCGCCGCTATTTCAGACCGGCACATTCGCGGTCTCAGGTGTGGTTTCAAGTGGTGGCTGAACCGGATTTTCTTTGATGAAAACAATGGCAATCGTGCCCAGAGCAAAATAAATAATAGCCACGCCCATCAGCAGGCGATAACCGGCGCCGGGCACATTTTGATTGAGCGAATAGGCCAACGGGCCGGCAATGACTGGTGCCACAACTTGCGCTAAGTTATCGGAAAAACCCCACACTCCTAAATACTTGGCCGGCGCGCCCGGCGGCAAGAGGTTGCAGGCCAAAGCCCAATCCACAGCGGCAAAAGTGCCGAAACCCACACCAAAAATAATGGCCGCAATCTGCGCGACTGCCACATTCGGCGCTAAAGCGAACACGCTGCCGGCGACCATAGCGATGCCATTGGAAACGAAAAGCACTTTTTTCTTGGAAAAGCGGTCACTGGCATAGCCCGCCGGTAGCGTTCCGATTAAAGCAGCAATCGTCGTCAGCACTAAAAAATTCGCCGCGATGCCTTTGGCGGCTTTTTCACCTTGCCCAAGTGTGTCGCCGATGTAATAGAGCAGGCAAAACGTGACCGTCGTCAGGCCCAGATTAATACCGAAACGGCTCACCATCAGCCACACAAAACTGGGATAAGGGCGCAAGGGCACGTCCCAAACACTTTTCAAGGCGGCGCCCAAAGAAACTTTGTTTGTATGAGGCGTTTCGCGCAGGCAAACGATGTTGGCTATCATCAAGCCGTTGAGAATGGCAATGAATATCCATGTCAACTGTTGCACGCCCTGGGGCGATTGCATCAGAAAGCCGGCGATGGCTGCGCCGCCGATGCGTCCCAAGAGCAGACATATGCCCATAAAAGCCGATGCGCGCCCATGATAGGCCGGTGGAATCATATCCGGCATCAAAGCCTGATACGGCCCGTTGGCGATGTTGAGGAAAAGCTGAATGCCGATGTAAACACCAAGCAGTGCGCCCAGCGTTTGTGCGCCGGGGAAAAATAGTAGCACAACCGTAGTCGCTAAGACGCCAAAGATAAGATACGGCTGGCGGCGACCCAGGCGATGCGTGCTGTTATCCGAAAGCGCGCCAAAAACAATTTGCGTCAGGCCCGACAAAAGAGCGCCCACACTGGAAACCAGCGCCCAGGCGCCATCTTTGTTAGCCGGCCCGACAATCTCCTCAATGCGCGCCGGCATCACAATAATCAGCATGGCGCCCCAGAAAAACGAAATGGCAAACCAGAACAAGCTGATGCCCAGATAGGTGCGAAGCGTTGGCGCTGCAAACGCTTCGCGGGCGAGTTCGGGAGTTGTTTCGGGAGCGACTTCAGAGGACGGCATGGGCGAAGAAGAATGATGCATGTGAATGCTTTCAGCCAACGATCAAATAACCATCAAACACGCGAGGCATTTTATCAACTATTAGAAACCGGATTTTAAACTGGGCTGTTCTTCGTCTAAAGCGACCAAAAGAGTCGCCGTCAAAAGGAAACCTATGATTCCCAGCCAAAAAGTAGAAACTAAGGCACCAACGGAAGCAATCAAAAGGACATAAGTCAGTAAGGAACAAGCCCATCGGTGAAGCAACCATGCACGCCAGCAAGGCAGCAGAAAAATAATTTGTCCCGCGGCAATGGCAAAAAACGCGGCAATTTTATAGGGCACGTTGGCTACGCCGTTTCCAAAACGAGGGCCAGAAAGAACCATTAAATGCATCGGTAAAAAACACAGCGAAAGACCAATCGCAGCACAAAACGCCGTCATGCGAATGAAGCGCACATTCAGCGACAACTTTGGGCGCGGTGCGAAGAAGTCTTCGGGCGTTTGGCTCATTGTAAGACATTCAAGTGTAAAAACCAGGTTTCAAACGCGGCCATTCAAAGCAAATCAGCAGGCTTAAGATTGTGGTCACCGTCATAGAAATAAATCCTGCCCACGAGAAGCCGCCTACAGCCAGCAGAAAAAATAATCCTGTCGCGCTAATCATCGTTACAAATAAAATAAGGCCGCTTATCCATTTTTTCAGCATCCAGAAACGCCAGAAGGGCAGGAGCAAAATGATCTGAATGCAGGTAACTGCCAGAATCCACATTGTTTTTGTAAAAAATGAACTCGGCACACTTCCTTTATCATCCCAAAACGAAGCGTTTGGGCTAAATACGATAAAAGCGTCAAGCCACAAAAACATCATTGACAAAACGGCTGCACCAAGCACGGCGCTTGCCCTTATAAGTTGGGCACGCCACGATAATTTCGGGCGCGGCGCGAAATTATCATCGGGCGGTTGGCTCATGGCAGGACATTCAACTATCAGAAACCAGATTTTAAATTTAGGTTTTCATCAATTACGGCTCCCAATAACGTTGTGGTAAAGAGAAATACAATCATTCCTGCCCAGATATGAAAAAGTGAAGATAAAACATTAACTGTTACAAGAATAAAACTCAACAGGAAGCAAGCCCAACGTCGCAGCATCCAAGCACGCCAACAGGGAACAAGTAGCAGCGATTGAATAACTGTTGAGACAGCCCCAATCAGCAGCGCGTCGGACAAACCGGTTTTTTGAGCGTGCCACAGCGAAAAATACAACAGCAAAAAGAAACTTGA
>DASWNL010000701.1:0-3876 GCA_036399215.1 Abditibacteriaceae bacterium | reverse complement strand
GCACAACAATTACGTCTAAAAGGTGCGACTTTATCTGAAAAAGCCGAAGCTGAGTTGTTACTGGATTTGCTTATGCGACAAAAGGCTATTACCTCGCAGACCGACGGCATTGATGACTACATATGCGAGATAGGTCAGCCGGCGATTGAGCCGGTGATGGCGCGATTGAAAGAAATGCAGGTTAATCCTAAGAGTTACGAAAACACGATGGGCTATTCCGAACTTTTCGCTGCCGCCGCTGTTTTGGACGGTGCGCGTGCTTTGCCTATATTAAAACATTTTGAAAAGTATCCGGGCCAATGGATTCCGTATTATGCGCGCATGCGCCACATGCGATTGGAAGTAGAATTGAGATGGCGCAAGAGATTGCCGCCAGTTGGATTCTATAACTAAGTCCAAATCAAAAGCCCCACTTTCGATTGAAAGCGGGGCTTTTGCTTGGCCTGAAATTGTCTTACACAGCAACTTCGGCGGTTTCGGCAGGTGCTTCGGGTGCTTCTTCTACAGCGGGCAACTGTGACAAGTCGCCGACTTGCACGGCGACCTGGATTTTCACGTCGCGATGCAGATTAACCGGCACAGCATGAACGCCGGCCATGCGAATCGTGTCGCCGAGTATGACCTGCTTGCGATCAATTTCGACATCGAACTGCTTTTTGAGGGCATCGGCGATGTCCGCGTTGGTAATCGAGCCGTAAAGGCGGCCTTCTTTGCCCGTATTGGCCTCAATAATCAGCGTTTGGCCGTTGAGTTTGTTGGCTTGCTGCTCAGCGGCACCGCGCAGGCGATTCTGGCGACGATCTTCCACTTTTTTCAAGTTGTCGAGATTTGCCATCGCACTTTTGTTGGCCGGCATCGCCAGACCGCGCGGCACCAGATAGTTGCGCGCATAACCATCGGCGACTTCCACGATTTCATGAGTGTCGCCCAATTTTTCTACTTCTTGCGTCAGAATAACTTTCATTTTGTCTTGTTGGACTTTGAACTTTGGACTTTGAACTTTGGAAAACCAAAACCTATGGCCGAAAACCCAAGACCGAAAACCTCGCTATAAAAATCAGGGCCGTAGTCTAACACCGAGAGCCGTGGAGCGCACGCCCCGAATGCTTTCGCGTCCGGCAAACAGTTCGACCTGCGGCGTAACACGCACGCCGCCGATGGCATTATACGAACCATCGTTGATGTCCCAGGCATTGCTTTCCAGGAAAAAGCGGCCCTTGCGCAGTTCTACTCCGGCGCCCAGTTCCGAGCGATAAATGCCGTAACGCAAGGCCACGCCCTGACCCAGATAGCGGCCCGTTTGCAGAGTTAAATCGGAGCCATCGCCGATGTTGGAAATGCCCAGGCGCAGCGGCCCTCGGAATAAAGTGGTATCAAAGCCCAAATCGCCGTAAGCGTTTTGCGCTACATCGCGGCCAATGCGTGGCGCGCCATCGAAATCCGACAGGTTGCGATACGTCAAATACGGCCCCGAAGGAAAATTAGCGCCGGGTTTGGCAATCGGTTTGGTGCCCGGTGCGGTTGGCGTCTGATTTTGGCCCGCCGGGCGACGGCGGCGTCCTGGCAAAATGCCACTGACGTTATCAGCTAATTCTTGAAACGATTGGGCGGTGCCGCGTGCGGCGACGAGGGTCTTTTGTAGTTCATCGGCACTGGCGCGCAAAGAACCTGGCAACGCTTTGAGGTCGGCCTGCAATTTTTCATCGCTGATGACATTTTTTAAGCCGGCGCTGGTGTCTTTCAAGTTAGCAGCCGTTGCCGCTAAGGACGTTGAGGCTTCGTTGATGGTGGACAGCGTGCCTTTCAACTGCTTTTGCGTATCGGGATCGGTCAAAGTTGTTTTCAGAGCTTGCGCCGTATCTTTGAGCGAATTGGCTGTATCGGTTAAGGCAACGATGGCGCCGCGCAGGCTGTTTTGCGTTTCGGGTTCGCTAATGACTTTCAAACCGGCGGTAGCGGCTTCAACATTTTCGGCAGCGCGCCGCGCGGCGGCTAAAGTCGCTTGAATATCGCCTTGCGTGCCTTCGCCGGTGCTTTTTTTGAAGTTAGCCGTCATCGCTTCGACGTTTTCAGCAGCGCGCCGCGCGGCGGCTAAAGTGCCGTTCAGGTTTTCACTCAAGCCGCCGTTCTTTATTAGAAAGGACAGGCTTTCGGCTAACCCGGCAACCTCGGTTGCCGTTTTGTTAAGCCCGGTCAATAAAGTGCCAACCTGGCCCTTATTGCTGCCGACGATATTTTTAAGGTCGGACGCCATAACCCGCAAATCACCGGCGGCCAAACCAGCCTGGCGCGCGGCTAAAGCTGTATTTTGCAACGTATCGTTCAAACCCTGACGCGCTCTGGGATCGCCAAAGCTGACACGGATTCCATCGGGGCCAAAGCCTTTTTGCGCACTTTCCGTCACACGCGCTACGCCTGTAAGAGCGCGGGCCAGTTCCACTCGATTTTTGTCTGACAGCACGCCATTGTTGATGCGCTCGATAGTGATATTCAACTTGTCCAGCGTGCCGCGCATCTCGCCGATGAGCAAAGTGGCCTGATCGGTGACGCCCATGATTGGATTGGAAGCACGAACGGGAATGATAACGCTGGGATCGTTGGGGTCGAAAGCTTCAGAATCAGCACGAAAAGGGCCGCGAATATCTACGACATTCTCTCCGATAAGGGCACTGGATTGCACCGTGTATTTGTATGATTTCAAAAGCTGAATCGGCACTTTGCCGCGCTTGATGGCAATGGTAAGAATCGGTTTTTGTTCCTCGTCGAGATCAACATCCTGCACCTGACCGATTTTAACGCCCTGCAAGACGACTTCATTACCGGGCGCGACACGCGTGGCGCCTACCAGACGAAGATAATACTTATCCGAGGTCAACCCCAGGCCGCGCAAATAGAAATAGCCCACTACCATCAAGGTCAAAGCTATCATAACCACCACGCCAACACGCGCTTCGTTTTTCATAATTTCCTTCAAAATAAGGGTGTGTGGCCGCACACCCTTACTACTTATCTCACCGTATTATCTAACTGTAATTGGCCCCTGCGCCTGTCCTTCTAAAAACTGACGCACAACCGGGTCGGTGCTGGCTTGCACCTGGGCAGGCGAACCTTCAGCGACGAATTTGGCGCCATGTAACATCATCACATGGTCGCTGATGCGCAAAATGGAGGTCAGGCTATGTGAAACCACGACATTGGTTGTGCCGGCGCGGTCGCGCAGATTCACAATCAAATCATCAATCACGCGCGCCATTACCGGGTCAAGACCACTGGTCGGCTCGTCATAAAGCACAATTTCAGGGTTAGTGGCTAAAGCGCGAGCCATAGCGGCGCGCTTTCTCATGCCACCCGACAATTCGGAGGGTAGTTTATCTTCGATGCCTTCCAATCCGACTTCGGCCAGGCGCGCCGCCACAATTTCTTGTGTTTCTTTTTTAGGCCGCTTCAATTGCGTCAGGCCAAAGGCTACGTTTTCTCTGATGTTAAGTGAATCGAAGAGCGCGCCATATTGAAAAACAAAACCCATCTGACGCCGCACTTCATTTAACTCTTTTTCTTTCATGCCCACAATGTTGCGCCCGCTAATCAAAATTTCGCCGTTATCGGGCTTTAAAAGACCAGCCATCAAGCGCAAGAGTGTGGTTTTGCCTGTGCCCGATACGCCCATAATGCAGGTAATGGAGCGCGGCGGCACCTGAAAAGAAACATCGTCCAAAATATGACGGCGAATCAGCCTTTCATCAAAAGGTGTGGTCGGGTCATCTCCTAATCCTGTGGAAACTGTGTAAGTGACGTTGCGAAACTCAATCATGAAATTGACGATTAACGATTGACGATTGACGATTGCACCGATTTTAAATCGTCAATCGTCAATCA
>DASWNL010000700.1:0-9373 GCA_036399215.1 Abditibacteriaceae bacterium | reverse complement strand
ATTAACTAAAATCGCCCGCACAAATTTGTGCGGGCGATTTTAGTTAATGCTTTGTGTTTAGAATTACGGGGCCTGGTCGTAACCCAAAAGCGGACGATACCAGATGTTGCGAAAGCGCACCAAATCGCCGTGGTCTTGCAGTTCCAATGGCCCGGTTAGGGGGTGGGCCTTATAAGGTTCGACGGCGCGATGTGTCGTTGGCCCGATGGCTTCGGTTGCATGATGCAAAACGATGCCGTTGAGCAGAACGGTCACGCGTGCCGGGCTAACCAGAGCTTCACCGTCGAAGCGGGGAGACTGCCAGATGATGTCGTAAGTTTGCCATTCGCCCGGCGGGCGGCAGGCATTGACCAGTGGCGGAAACTCACCGTAAATCGCGCCGGTTGTGCCATCGGCATAGGTCGGGTTTTGATAACAATCCAGCACCTGGATTTCATAACGTCCCATCAAAAACACGCCGCTGTTGCCACGCCCCTGGCTGTCACCTTTGACCACTTCGGGCGCTGCCCATTCGAGATGCAACTGGCAATCGCCAAATTCTTGCCGCGTGCGAATGTTGCCTGTGCCGGGCGCCACTTCCATATAGCCGTTTTCCACTTTCCACGCGGCATCTGAGCCGCCTTTGCCGCTCCAGCCCGACAAATCGCTACCATCGAATAGAACTACGGCATCCGAGGGTGCGCTATTCTCGCTGGCTGGTGTTATAATGCGCGGTTGGGGCCGTGTGCTGTCATGCACACGCCACGATGAATTGGGAATAAAAGGTGTGTCGTCGTAACCAAGTTGGCTCACAAAAATTCTCCTCAAATGAAATAAAAGCTCGTGGCATATTCTACTGCTTCAACTGGGGTAATTGCATTGGAATTTTAGATGGACAGGCTTGTGATTCCGAGCGTAGCCGAGGAATCCTTCCCGCGGCTCAACCAGAATAGATTCCTCGACTTTGTTCCGCTCGTTCCTCGCTTCACACCGCTCGGAGTGACAAGCGTTCTACTGCTTCAGACTTCTACCTCACGAAGCATTTCCGCAACATTGCCGCGTTTCTATTTTAAACTGCGCGCCATGAGATTTGCCTTGCTGGCGTGCCTTTTATTTTGCCTTCCAACGTTGGCCGCCGAAAAGCCGCAAGGCGTGCGCGGCGATGGGCGCACTGATGATACTCTCGCTTTGCAAAAGGCACTAAGCGCTTTAGCAGCCAAAGGCGGCACGCTGGAATTGCCGCCGGGACAGTATCTGCTGGCGGGCAATCTACAAATTCCGACCAGCGTCACCTTGCAAGGCAGTTGGCAAGCCCCGCATCACGCCGCTTACGACAAAGGCTCAACGCTGCTGCTCACCGGAGGGCGCGGCAGTGAAAACGCGTTACCTGCCATCACTTTGCAGCAAAGCGCTGCTTTGCGCGGTTTTACGCTGCTCTGGCCTCAGCAAAAATGGCCGAACATTGTCTCTTATCCGTGGGCGATTCAAGGCGTGGGAATGCACAACACGGTTGAAAACATTACTTTCGTTAACGCTTACAACGGTATCCGGTTAGGTCATATCGCAGACAGCGAATTGCATCTGGTGCGCAATGTTTACGGCTGTGTTTTGCGGCGCGGGGTGTTTGTAGATTCGACGACTGATATTGGCCGCTTAGAGAACGTGCATTTCAACCCGCACTACTGGAATCGCAGTGGTCATTCAAGCCGCCCTCCGCAAGATGGCAATCCCGATTTGAAAATCTCCGGCTACATGACGCAGCATCTCGAAGCCTTTATTTTCGGGCGCAGCGATTGGCAATCGGTCACCAGTTGCTTTGTCTTTGGCGCAAAAATAGGCTTTCGTTTCATACGCACCAAGTCCGGCGCCAGCAACGCCCAATTAAGCGGCGTGGGTGCCGATAACTGCCGCATTCCCGTTCAGATAGAGGAAATCCAACGGCTGGGTGTGCAATTTACTAACAGCACTTTTCAGGCGGCAGGTGGCCCGCCGGGCACAGCGGTTGTAACAACTGTGATGGCTGGCGGCGCGGCGCATTTTCTCAACTGCACCTTCTGGGAAGCGCCCGGCGGTGTGGCGCAATTGGACGGCAATACGCAAGTCAATTTCAGCGATTGCCAATTTTTCGCAGGTGCCAGACAAGGCGCCATTCGCGCCACGCAAGGCGTATTAACCGTGCGCGGCTGCTCTTTTAACGGCGAAGGTGTGGCTATAGCTTTGAAACCCAATGTAAAGGCGGCGATTATCACCGGCAATCTGCAACCGCGCGGCCTGAAAGTGCAAAACGAAATCGGCACACGCGCCCAAATCGGCCTCAACGAAATTGCGCCACATACACCCTCGTTTTGGCGCTACGAACTTTGGGCCTTCACGCCGCTACTATTTCTGATAGCGTTGATTTTCTGGCGGCACAAATGGCTCCAGAAAAGGCAGTGGCAAGAGGCAAACAAAAAGCCCACTCTTAAAACTTAAGAGCAGGCTTTCTACCGACAATCTTTAAGTGCAGGGCGGATTACTCATGCACTCTGCATAGAGCTGGTAATTCATGTAATAGATGGTGCCCGGCGTGTAAAACCGGTCGCGGCAGGTGGCGCAGTCGGTTTCAGTCGCTGCTTGGTCTTTAACGGTAGTTGTATCGCGAGGCGATTTTACTATCGAACAGGAGCCGTCCGAAATCTTGGTCGCATTAGCCGCTTGCGCGCTACCTAAGAAGTGTCCTCCGCCATAACCCAATGCGCCTAGCATCATAATAGCGACAACTCTTACAATTCGTTTCTTTGTCATAAATTGATGACCTCCTAATAGTTTCTTGCGGCGTGTAAGGTTCACACCGCAAGTTTGATGAAATCATACACCAGTATTTCCCCCCCAGTTAGTGCGGTATTTTAATAGGTATCAGGTGTGCCAAGCGCATAGTCGACTGCTTCCAGGTTGGGGTCGGTTCCCTGCCGGCCATACTTGACCAACTGGCAAAAAACGAAGTTTTGCGCGAACTGGCGGATTTCAGTGGGTGGCTTCCTGTTCTCTTCCAAGCGGCTGACAAATTCGCTGGCTGCGGAAAGCACCGTTTTGACAAAGAACACGTCGAGATCATCTTCATCCGTGTCCGGTCGTCTTCGGGCATTATCGAAAGCGTCCGCCGCCAGGGCTTGAAACTCCACGTTGGGAACATGGGCTGCATCATTAGCAAACGTAACTTTTACGTTTGCTTGTCCCAGGGGATTTCGATTTTGTTTAACGGCAACACGCGGCCCTCAAAGGGGAACGCAACTTGATGCGCAGCGCTGGTATCGTTGGTGTCCAGGATGTAGTCGCCATTTCTATCAGTGCGATGACAAATGACTCTTTGCCCCGTCGCGTTATCATACAAGCCAACCCATTTGTTCGCGATACCGTTTCCATCTGCGTCCCTCAACCGTCCACTGCCTGATGCCGTTTCGATCATCCTTTCTTTGGTGCCACAGTAGAGCGTTCACTGTCGGCACCTGTTATCTCGCCTATTATGACACAAAATTTGAAGCAATTAAAAACGTTGATTAAAACCGATTCGCACCTGTCGTCCGGGCTGCAAATCGCCATTACCGTTAAAGCCGGTAGTGACCCAGGTTTTATCCAACAGGTTGGCGATTTCCACAAAAAGGCTGGAGCGCAAACCGGCGCGCTTGCCAAAGCGCACATTCACTAACGAGAAACCACCGGTTTGCCCGCGCGGCGTGCCCAGGCCCGCATCCGGCAGGAAGCGGCGGCCAATGAAAGCGGTGGAAGGCTGGATGAAAAAGCCGCGCCGCGATAAATATTGCAAGCCTACCTGCCCGGCTACTCTGGGATATAAGGAGAAGTCATAACCTGTGAGGAGCGGCCCACCCTTTGGCGTGAAATCATTGATGCTGCTGGCATTACTGAGGTTAAGGCCGGCGAAGAACGTAGCGCTTTTGCTGACCACACCTTCATAACGAAGTTGGAGAGTTTGCAATTTGAGGCGGCTCAGATTCTCACTGTTGATAGTGCCTTCATCCAATCTGTGCTGGCCGAGGCTCAAAGCCAAAAGCGATGTGTTGGCAAAGACGTAGGTCAACTCACCGTCTATGGCATGACCACGCTGGCCATAATTCAATAGCGGGTCGTTGCTCGGAGAAAACAAGAAAGCGTCGTCGGGATTGAGCAGATCAAAGTCTTGCGCGGCTCCGGCCAATTTGCGGGCGCGCAGGCGCAGCGATGCATGGCGCGACAGCCGGTAATCCGCAATTAGTTTGGGCAAGCCAACCACACTATTCGTAATCAGCGAAGCTGAGGGGACAACCGGTGGAGCAAAGCGAATAAAAACTTCTTGCCTGAGGCTTTGCAGCTTGAGTTCACCGCTAAGCAGGAGCCTGCGGCTGGCTGGCACATCGGCCCGTAGGTAGGCTGTGGCCTGGCGGACTCTGGTATTCGTATCGGCGACTATGTCGGGCGGCGGCGGTTGGCCTGGTGGGGGTGGTAGTGCCAGAAAAAGCGAATTGGTAGTAAAATGCCGGCGGCCTGCCGAAGCGCCCAGTGACAGATTCCAATCGCCAACTTTGCGGTCATGCCGCACTTCTCCGTGGAAGGAGCCGCCCTGAATATTTTGAAAGCCTAAAACATCGGTTATGCGGCGGCTTGGATCATCGGCTTGCAAAAGCGTTAACGTGCGCCGAGTGTCATTTGGTTGGTGATTATAGCCGATGATACCCAGGGGAAAAGTGGTTCGGATGCGGCGGGTAGCCGCGCCAAAGCCTGAAGTCAGGCCAGTGTCACCGCCACGATTGATGCGTAACAGTTGAGCCAGAGCGAAAAAGCCGGAAGGCGCGTCTTGTTTTTTACTGCCCCAGACCAGGCCGGTTCGTTCTTCGGTTAAATCGGCGTTGGCCCGCACTCCATCAGTGTGATCACGCCTAAGACTGGCGCCAAAACTGCCGCGCCGGTTATGAATCTCCTGCAAGTGAGAGAAACCCAGGTTATTGGTGTCATCTTCACCAGAGCGAATTTCAATCTGGTTATCACCAAAAGCGCGCGAGGCGCTACGAATAATGGACGGGTCCTGGATAGCGGCCTGAATACGGTTTTCGGCGCCTGGTGTTTGCAAATTCTGAACATTCAATGCCTGGCGTGGCCCACTGTTATTGGAAGCAATGGTGCCCAACGGATTCAAAAACTCCCGGCCACTTTCGGCTCTTTCACGTGCCAGGCCAAAGGCAAAGCGCGCTTCGGCGAAATTGCGGTCGAGAATGACGGCCTGGCGAAACTCCTGCTCGGCTTGCACGTTGCGGTCTTGTTCGCGGTAAACGCGGCCCAGTTGGTAGTGCGCGGGCGCGGAATCAGGCAACAGTTTCACGGCTCTGCGCGCGTATTCTTGCGCTTCAAACAGTTTTTGTTGGAATAAACTGGCTTCGGAAAGACGAATGTATAACAGGCCGCTGGCCGGGTCATCGCCAATAGTTGTGGCAATTCTTTGTGCGGCGGCAAAGTCGCCCATTTCGATGTGATACAAGGCCATGCCCGCGCGGGCGGGCACACTTTCGGGGTCTAATTCAAGAGCGCGTTGCAGTTCAGCCAAGCCTTCGGCGCGTTGCCCCGTTGAAATTAAAACGCCGCCCAATCCGGCACGCGTCACAGCAGAATTGGGCGTTTTGGCTATCACGCGGCGATAAGCTCGCTCAGCGCGCTGTGGCATGTCGAGGCGCAGGTAAGCCGACGCCAGGTTGCTTTGAATAATCGGCAGATCGGGCGCTAATCCTTCGGCTTGTTGCAAGGCAGCACGGGCCGCATCAGTTTGGTGCCCGGCTAACAGTGCCTGCCCATGCACCAGCAAAGCCAAGGGTGATTCGGGATTCAGTTGCACGGCGCGTGAGGCGGCGCGGGTCGCTTCGCGGCTTTGTCCAGCATAGAATAACGCCAGAGACAGCGCCGCTTGCGCCTGGGAAGAATTAGGTGCCACTTGAACGGCGCGGCGCCCGGCTTCGATGGCCGGTGCAATTTGATTTTTGGTCAGATGTGTTAAGGACAATAGCGAGTGCGCCTGCGGCAATCGCGGGTCACGTTGTGTGGCCTGAGTGAGCGATTGCAGCGCGGCATCGGCATCGTTGGAGCGCAACTGCACCAATCCGCGCGCTGCCAGTTCCAGGGCGCTCTCAGGATTCGGTGATAAAGCGTTGCGCGCGGCGGCTAAATCGTCGCGTGCTAATTGCGCGATGGCTAAGCCAACGCGCGAGGTATCAACCGGGTCGAGTTGCACGGCTCTTTGATAAGCGGCAACCGCGCTGTTAGCATCGCCGTCTGCCAACAGCGCGCCGGCTAAGGCCCTTTGCGCGGCGGCATCGTTGGGATTGGCTTCGGCTCTGCGGCGCAAGACATCTATATCACCTTGAACCGCATCTCCCATTTCAAATTCGACGGGCAGGGCAGAGACATCGAAAGCCCATTGCATCAGGCCAGAAGCATCTACGGCAACAGGTTGTGTAGGCGCCTGGCCGGTGCGCGCGGTGCTTTGCCGGTTAGCGTTCACAATCTGCTCGCCTTGAGCGTTATAAAAGCGCACTGAGCCTTCCTTTACGGTCAGCACCACAGTGTCTTCATCGCTTAGCGTTACCATATATTCGGTGCCGCGCGGCGCCGCGATGGCTGCCGCCGCTCGAATGGGCATGGAGCCTCGGTTACGCACTACAATCTGGGAAAACGCGCCAAAGAGCCGCAGCCCTAAAGGCTTGGCGGGCGTATTATCGCCTTCGATAAAAACCTGCGTTCTGGAGTTGAGAGTAACGCGCGTGCCGTCGGTGAAACTCAACTCAGCCCGACCCTGAGGGCCGGAACGAATATAGTGGCCCGGCTCGATGTTGGTTCGGCGTGCGGCACGGTTCCAGGCACCGCTTGTCCCCCTGCGTATTTCGACGACGGGTTTGACTTTGCGAATCTTGCCAACCAAACGCGCCTGGACGGGAGGAGCAAATGAGCCACAAGCCAGAAGGAGCAACAAAAGCCTGACGATCAACTGCTTTGTAATGAGGTAATTTCTACGAGCTTGCTGCATTTCCTCTAACTCCTGAAATTCGGCGTAAATGCCTGATACTTGTATCGAATGAGGTCTGTAGAATCGTCACGCTTATTGTAACCCGTTTTGGATACCGTTTGTGATATTAGTGGCAAATGAATTTTCTGAGAGATTTTCAGCAAGGTTTTCAGCAAGGTTTTCAGGGAGATTTTCACGCCTGATATGTCCGGTGCCGAAAATCTGCACTTCCTGCTGGCGGCCTTTGATGCGAAATCGCCCACACTCTTCCAAAGTCATTTCATCGCTTATTAAGTCGTAGGTATCTTTGGTAACGAGAATGTCGAATTGGCAACTCTGGCTTAAGCCCTGCACCCGTGAAGCAACAATCACGGCATCGCCTACCGCGCCGAGTTTCATGTGGTCTGCGGAGCCAATAACGCCGATGGCCATTTCGCCTGAGTTGATGCCAACGGCAAACTCCAATTCCACCTGACTGACTTGACTCCAATTGCTGAGCGCTGGAATCACGGCCTTTTGTGCTTCAATAGCGGCGCGCACGGCTTGCAAGGCGTGCTGGTTGCCGGGCTGGTTGCGGGGTTGGCGAAACAAAACAAAAACGCCGTCGCCGAAATAATCAATCACTCTGCCGCCAAAACGCTGCGCTACTTCGGTTACGGTTGAAGTATAAGCATTGACTAACGGCTCCATGACCTGCGGTGAAAGCTGTTCAGCGGCGGTGCTAAAGCGGCGCAAATCGCAGAAAAATGCTGTAGCAACTTCGGTTTGCCCGCCCAGTGTAAGGTCTTTCATGGGGTTGAGCAGGGCACTCATCAAATCTGTGCCTACAAAGCGTGCCAGAACAGCGCGGGTGCGGCCATATTCATACAACGCAACGCCATTATAGGTCAGGATAACGGCTAAAACCGGCACGCTGACAGGTAAATAACGATGGTAATGCAAGAACAACTCGAAGCAAATCAAAAAGGTTAATCCACACAAAAGCACTGCGACCAATAAACTGCCGCTTAAGCGCAGCTTTTGCAACGAAAACAACAAGAGAATGCACAATGCCAGTGCTATGAGTGAGGTTTGCCACAGTGGCAATGGTAACGGCGGCCCTTTTGAATCCAGTAGAGTGGCAGCCGCGTGCATATGAACATGCACGCCCGGCATATCGAAAAAAGGCGTGGTAAAGTCGTCTTTTGCAGTGAAATCGGTGCGTCCTAAAAACACAATCTTGCCGGCGAAATCTTCGGGTTCGCAGTCGTAGGCAAAAACATAGTTCCAGTGAATTCCTCGATTATCAAACTGTTCCCGCCCGCCTCGGTAGTTAATGATCATCGGGTCGCTATCGGATACGGCAATGCCATGCTTGCCCAGTTTCAATTGCCCCTTTTGGCTGTGCAGTCTGGCAATTTCTTCCTGCTCCAACCCTTTTACCGCCGCCGCTACAGCTAAGCTCAAAGCCGGCAGACGCTCATTGCGATTCGCCCCATACCAATTCGCCCTGCTACTTTGTCCGTAATTTGTGTTTTGAAAAAGCGAAACGCGCCGCGTTATGCTATCTTCCAGCGCCGGTTCTACAAGCAGGTGAGCATGCCAGCGTGCTGCCTTCCAGATAGCGGGCGCAGGGCGTTGCCAGATGATTTTCTTTGTCGTTGTATTCACTGTGCCGGGCACTGGCAACTGCTGCAATTGCGGCCAGGAGCCGACGATGACGTTTTTGTTAGCGGCGATAACCGCCGCAAGCAACTCGGTTTCTTTTTTCCACCGGGCCGGCTCGGAGCCAAAAAGCGGCACGGCATCCGGTTGAAGTTCGGCGCGCTTGTCCACTAACATCACGTCAATGGCGACAACTTTAGCTGTCCTGGTTTTTTCGAGCAATTCGGGTAACAATTCCGGCGGGGCATTATGCGGCACTTCGAGCAATAAAAAATCTTTTGTCGGCCAGAGTTGTTCGGCTACAACCGAGGGCGGCAGTGCGCCCCGCCGTTCAAAGCATCCATCCAGGCCAAAGGCATCAATGTAATCGGCAATGCGCCAGTGCTGTAAATGCGGCACGCGAGCGATTAGCGTCATCAAACAGGCCAGGAACAAATAAGGCAGCCAGCGCTGCCGCCAAATCTTTCGTCCCCTGTCGGAAACTTGCTGACTGTCAAGGTTTTTCTTCATGAGCCGATAGTTAAGACAGTAGTATGGATAAATGAAAGAAGGCAAGCGGACAGCATCTTAAAGATGCCATCTCAACGATAGGACAATGTTATATGCTTGCACTTCAAGGGGCAAGTTTGAACGGCTGAGCGTAGAATTCTGTTGTAATAATCAAGGCACCAACAAAATAAGTTTTAGCTAACGCGATGTGCAAGTAATTAGAAACGATTTCAAGTCCAG
>DASWNL010000699.1:0-4605 GCA_036399215.1 Abditibacteriaceae bacterium | reverse complement strand
CCCCGACACTCTGTCGGGGCTTTTACTTATTCAGATTGATTCTCTTCGTCGTTTTGAGGCGGCGCCTCTAATAAACCGAGACGTAATAAGCGTTGAGCAAGATGATAAATATCGCTTCGTGCGCCTTCGCGCCGGATGCCTGCTGCGACGATTAAGACTGTGACGGTTGTTTCTTCGAGGCGATAGATAATGCGGTAGCGTTGACTCGCAGAGCGCACTGAACGATAACCGGCAAATTCACCCTGTAACGGCTTGCCTTTTAAATCGGGACTCACCGCTAAACCGTCAATTGTGTCAATCAGAGTTTTTCGCACGCGCATATCTTTGATGCTTTCCAGCATCGCCTGCGCCTGCGCTGTAACTTGAATGCTCCATTTCACGTCATGAGGCGTTTTTTCGCTTTTTCCCATGGAATCATTTCTCCCTGGGCGGCTTCGCGAATACTCTGCCGCAAGGCGGACACCAATTCGGGGTCGCTCATTACTTCGAGAGTCTCCACGATGGAATCGTAAAGTTCGTAGGGCATGATAGCCAACACCGGACGGCCATGACGTGTCACTGTGACGGCTCCGGTTTCGGCATCCTGCGCGAACTCGTCCGGCAACTGCGTCAGCTTATTGCGCGCTTCCGCCATTGACAATGTTCGTGCCATAAAAATCCTCCATTGAGGTAATTGTTTGAGTGGGGTTTAAGCCATTCCCCGTGGCTTTTGTTGGAACGCGAGCAAAAATCGCTCACGATTTGTCCAACCTCTTGTTTTAGACTATTTATTGTGCAAAATTTTGCACAATATGTCAATCTCACTATAATTAATGGGGAAAGGAAAAACTATGTTAATTCGAGCCGTAGATGACAGCGTTTACAACCTGCATCACATTGAGCGTTTTGAAATTGTGACGGTTGCTGTTGAAGATGAAATCGCCAGGCGCGCCGAAAGGCAAGCGGGCGGTGCCTGTGAAGCCTATGTTTTGCGCGCTTACATCAGTGGCGTGGCTTATGATTTGGTGGGGCCATCAACAGATCGCCTGGATGCCGAAGCCGGTCTGAATCGCATCTTTAACATGGTTTCCGAACGCGCCGATTTGAATCGTTGAGCTAATTCTTTAACCACAACGGGCGCGTGATTATGGCTAAGGAAATCAGGCTAATAACGCCCCAGAAAGTGGCAATCAGTAACGGGCGCTTGAGAATGCAGCGCGTATCATGCTTTCCGGCGCGATGGGCCAGCAGGTAAAAAATCGCCGCCGCGCCGGAAGCAATCGGCAAAGCGAACGGCCCGGTAAACAAAATAATAGTGGCTGCTTTACAAAATGTAAAAGCGATGCCTTCGTAAACCTCGCCCGGCGTCTTTGGAGGTGCGGACGTTTGGTTAGACAGAGTTTCGTTCATAAAATCCCTCATGAATGCTTGCTTAAGTAATGAAACGCCACCAAACATAAAATAGCGATAGCCCAACATCCCAAACCACAGGCTAAGAAAAGCGAGTTTCTGAGTGATAATGACAGCATAATATAGCCTGTCATGCCGCCCAACCACGCCAGCATTGCTAAAACGCTTCCGACGGAGGCGCGAAGCAGGCGCCGCATAAAAGAACTAAGAATTGGAAAAGGTGCGCCGCACTGCGGGCAAAAGAAAACAGGTTTCGCCACTTCATAGCCGCAGTTGAAACAGTGTTTTTCTTCCGCCGATAAATTCGCCATGGCGCTTTATCTTTTAAGTAAGCGAACCGCGCCCCAAATGCAGAGCGCGGCGCCACCAGACAGCAATAATCCTATGAACGCTAACGAGAAGTTGCCCGATGTCAAACTGAGGCCGCCGAAGAGCATGAAACAAGCGCCCATCGCGCCCAAACCTAAGGCCACCAGGCCCAGAGCGCAGGCGAGTAAAACTTTCCATACGCCGGGCGATGAAGAAGTAATGAGTGCCGCGCCACAGTTGGTGCAGCGCGGGGCGTTAGTCGCAACCGATTGCCCACAATTTGGGCACTGTCGGCTCTGCGATTCAGGAATCGGCGGAATCGGTGGTTGGTTCATGATTTAAATTTTACGCTTCTTGGTTAAAGCGATAATGCCCCAAATACATAAGCCTGCGAAGGCAAATAATATCAAGCCAATAAATGCAAGACCAAGGTCGTCTGATACCCCACCATTAAAACCCTTAATAGTCGCAAAGAGCATAAAACAAGCACCGGATGCGCCCAAAAGCAACGCCAGTCCACCTAAAAGCATCACGCCGATAAGGCGCAAGACAATTTTAAAACCGGAGCCTTGCGTTGGCAGAGGTGCGCCGCAGTGTGGGCAAAGTGCCACATCGTTTTGTAACTCCTTGCCGCAGTTGAAGCATTGCTTTCCACCCGGCAGAGGCGCTTGATTGTTAGTTGGTTCTTGCATGAAATCAGACCTCGGTTGTTTTAAATGATGTGCGGCGCATCCACAACCACCATAACGCGGCCCCGATAAGAACTTCGAGGCAAAACCATTGTGCCAGAGATAAACCAAACAAAACTGCGGGGCTTTCGCGAAAAAACTCTAAGACAAAACGGCCTGTAGCAAAAAGCAAAAGCCAGACGCGAAATAGATCGCCTTCACGTGATAGTTTGGTTCGCAAGAGGAGCAAAAAGACGAAGATGAAAACTGCAATCAGTGCCGCATATAGTTGTGCAGGATGCCGCCACGCATCGTGTTGATAAACCGCCCACGATAAGTTGCAAGACGTGCCAAAACAGCAGCCATTGAAGTAACAGCCAATGCGTCCGATGGCTTCACCGGCGGGCAAAGCCAACGCCCACAAATCGCCGGTTGAGCGCGCGATGCCGAGTCTTTTCTTGCACAATTCAATGGCTAGCCAACCGCCAATGAGTCCACCGAGCAAGGCTTTGCCATTGCCTCCCGGAAACGCCAACGTCACACCAGGCGAAGAAAGCAAAGCACCAATTCTCGCGCCGATGACACCGCCGCATAAACCGGCCAAAGCCACATAGCCGATGCCTTCGGTGGCCAGCTTTTTACCGCGCGCTGCAAGGTAGAAAACCAGCGCGCCGGTCAGGTAACCGAACAAAGTAAAAAGTTCGCCGATTTTCATTTGGCTGTTAATGGAATCGCAGTCGGAAAGTCACGGGCATCATCGAAGAGGTAGCGCCAGCAAAAAGAGTAGCGGCGCGGATCAGTCTCAAAAGTGCCGCTATGCACGCAGCATTGCTTCAATCGCGCGGCGTGCAAGGTATGCGAATCCATAAACATTTTAATGGTCACACGGAAAGTGCGCTCGGCGGCTTTGTTTAAATCATTCGGCGATAACTCACCACGCGGATAAAGCAACTTCACTAAATCGGAAAGCTCACCCAGACAGCCGCAAAGCCGGGCTAAATCGCGCGCTAACTGCGGCGCACCAAGGGGCAACTGTTCCGAAAAAACACGAGCCAAAGCACCTGAAGTCAGCATCTCTTTCACGGCATCAGAAGCGCTTTCAAAGGAGATGGTGTTGGAAAACAGGTGCAGCCATTTTTTGAGTTCGTCGCGCCCAATCAATTGTGGCAGCGACTGCCAGCCACGCCGCGTTTGCAAAAAGTAAGAGATGTCGCAGCAATCGCGGTGCGAACAGGGCAGGGGAATGAAATCATTTGGCCCGGCCAGGCCACTGCTCTGCTGTTGTAAGCGCTTTTGCACGCCGGTTGGTGTCAGCCGCTTTTGAGGGTCAAAATGCGGCGCACGGCCCGACCCAAAAAGCGGCTGAATCGCCAGGCCGGTGCAGCGTTTGGTCTCCAGCCCCAGTTGGAAAACCGCGCCGATTTCATCATCGTTGACGCCCTGAGCCGCCGTCATGACAAGAGTTGTCCAAATGCCGGCGGCACTCAAACGTTGCAAGGTTTTCTGCTTTTCTACGGCGACGTTTTCGCCGCGCAAGATTTCATAAGTCGAAGCCTTGAAACCATCGAATTGCAAATAGACTTCGAGACGATCACGATGCTTTTGCAAAAACTCCAGGAATTTATCATCGCGCGCCAGTCGGCGGCCATTAGTGTTAAGCAAAATGCGCGTGATGTTTAAATCACCCAGCGCTTCGATGATCTGCGGTAAATCTTCGCGGATGGTTGGTTCGCCGCCCGATAACATCAGCACGCCGAGTTTGTTGTTTTCGCGCGCCAAAACGGTTTGGACAGTGTGGCGGATTTCGTCTATCGTTGGATATTCCGGCTGCGGCAAAGCCGTTCCCGGTTTGAGCGCGCCCGCATAACAGGCCGGACAAGCGTAGTTGCAGCGCTGCGTAACATTCAGCAATAGAATGCAGGTGTGCTGTCCATGCGAAGCCGGGAGGCCATTTTGATAAGCATGGGGAAAGGGGCCGAAATTGTCTGCTCGATCCGGCGTAACTCGCAAAGTCGGCGCGCTCCAACCGGCACGATTGCGCCAAATCTCAGCGTCTTCTTCGTAAAGCGATTCGCTTTCGCCATGAATT
Source organism: Abditibacteriaceae bacterium (assembly GCA_036399215.1). Lineage (GTDB taxonomy): Bacteria > Armatimonadota > Abditibacteriia > Abditibacteriales > Abditibacteriaceae > DASWNL01. The sequence goes on along the minus strand of DASWNL010000699.1, from coordinate 150 downwards.
GGGCAAAAGCGGCGCATCCAAATTTTGCCGTCACGCGAAACCAGCATTCCGTCGCGCCAAATGTCCTCATCCGAGCGGCGCGGCGTCTCGAAGCATTGCGGGCAAACTGTTGTGGTGTATTCTTCTATCAAGTAATCACGCGGCGGTAGG
>DASWNL010000698.1:0-2540 GCA_036399215.1 Abditibacteriaceae bacterium | reverse complement strand
CAATGCCGCTGGTGAAGTCGTTGTTGTAACCGAAGTGATTCTGGATATGGTGAAGGATTTATAACCTCATGGCCACTGCCAACGAAATCGCCCGGTTGGATAAATTTTCCGCTTATGAAGCCGTCAATTTCATGTTTGATCGCGCGGCTGATTTGCTCAATTTGCCGGAAGCGGAGCGCGTGATATTAAAGCGGCCCTTTCGTGAAGTGAAAGTTGAGTTGCCGCTCAAAATGGATAACGGCGAGTGGCGCGTTTTTAATGGCTATCGTGTGCAGCATGATAATTCGCGCGGCCCGTGCAAAGGTGGCTTGCGTTATCATCCTTCGGTTGATGAAGACGAATCGCGTGCCTTAGCTTCGCTTATGACCTGGAAAACCGCTCTGGTAGATATTCCCTTTGGCGGTGCGAAAGGCGGCATTACCTGTGAGCCGCAAGCCATGTCGAGTGATGAAAAACAAAAGCTCACCAGGGCTTTCATTCGTGCTATCGGCGATTTTATTGGCCCACAGCAAGACATCCCGGCGCCCGATGTGAACACCTCCCAACAAACGATGGCCTGGGTGATGGATGAATACTCGGCACGTTATGGCTACTCGCCGGCTGTTGTGACCGGCAAGCCCGTTCATTTAGGGGGTAGTTTTGGACGTGAAGATGCTACCGGGCGCGGCGTGACCACCATTACAAAAGCTGCCTCGCGCGCTTTTGGCATTACCCTGCGCGGCGCCCGCGTGGTTTTGCAGGGCTTTGGCAATGTCGGCAGCCACACGGCGCGCTTGCTCCATGAATCGGGCGCCAAGATTATCGCCGTTGCCGACGCGCACGGTGCCATCTTCAACGCGGATGGGTTCGATATTCCCGCATTACTGGCGCACGCGGCTATCAATGGCAAAGTAAATGAATTTCCGGGTTCACAACCGGTGGCGCCTGATAAATTATTTGAAATTGAATGTGAGATTCTCATTCCCGCCGCACTGGGTGGCGTAATTAACGGCGAAGTAGCCTCCAGAGTCAAAACCAAACTGGTAATTGAGGCCGCTAATGCACCCGTGACCGCAGGCGGCGCGGCGGTTTTGGAAGAGCGGGGAATTCCAACGGTGCCGGACATTTTAGCCAACGCTGGCGGCGTAGTTGTTTCGTATTTCGAGTGGACACAAAACCTCACTGAATTTCGCTGGAAAGAAGATCGCGTCCACGCCGAACTTGAAGAAACCATGCTGCGTGCTTTTGGTGAAACTTTGCAAGCCGCCGATAAGCGCAAAGTCGATTTACGCACCGCCGCCTATGTTTTAGCTATCGGCCACGTCGCCGCCGCCACACGGCTACGATGGATGCAATAATTGCATGAAAATGAAGTCCTTAACTTCATCTCCTTCCCGTTTTGCAGTTTGGGTGTGGGGCGCTTTATTATTCCTTGTTGTGACAGGAGTTTTCAGCGCCAGCCTTCGCCATGGCTTTGTTGACTACGACGACCAAATTCTCATTTACCATAACAAGCACTATCTCAAACCCGGTGGCCCGGAGATCGCTTATTTTTGGAAAAACCCTCACGAGCAACTTTGGATGCCGCTTACTTATAGCATCTGGGGCTTGACAGCGCGTAGCGCGCGGCTTGAGCAACCGTTGATTCTGGATGAGTCCACAAAAATCACTTTTTCGGCGCAGCCTTTTCATGCTTTGAACCTGTTGTTGCACGGCTGCAATACCTTATGGGTCTTCGCCATTGTGCAACTGCTAATTCAAAATCGCCAGGCGGCACTAATGGGCGCGCTTTTGTTTGGTGTGCATCCTTTTCAGGTGCAATCGGTGGTGTGGGCCTCCGAATTGAAAGGGGTTCTGGGCGCATTTTGGGTATTGGGCAGCCTTTGGTTTTACTTGCAATACGCTGCAAACGATGCACGCGAAGACGATAAGCCACGCGAAGGCAATAAGCCACGCTTCAAGCGAAAAATTTTCTATGCGCTCAGCATCATCTTATTTGGTCTGGCTTTGCTATCAAAACCAAACACCGTAGTCTTACCTCTGGCCTTACTCTCCATAGAAATCTTGCTCTTTTCTCGCACATGGAGCAACCGATTTTGGGCGCTGGCGCCTTTTTTTGCAATGGCATTGGCAGGGAGTTTTGCGGCGCGTTGGGCGCAACCCATCAATCCCCAGATTCCTATCGTCGCCTTGTGGGCGCGTCCTCTTGTGGCGGGCGATGCATTAGCTTTTTATATGGGTCGCTTCGCCTGGCCTGTTTCGCTGGGCATTAATTATGGACGTCGCCCCGACTGGCTTTTGCAGCAGCCCTGGGCATGGGTGATGTGGATTTCCCCTGCGCTTCTGGCCTGGCTTTGTTGGCGCTCGCGCGAACCAAAACTTCGGGCCGCTTTCCTGTTATGGCTGGCTTTCCTGTTGCCGGTGTTGGGTTTTCTGCCTTTTGGCTATCAAAGTTCTTCAACAGTAGCCGACCGCTATATGTATCTGCCGCTTTTGGGGGCGGCGTTGGTTTTAGCGTGGGCTATTGAGCGCTTTGCACAACGCGGTGCGCTGTGCAAAGC
>DASWNL010000697.1:0-4846 GCA_036399215.1 Abditibacteriaceae bacterium | reverse complement strand
TATCCAATTCCCAGGCGCGCACGCCAGACTTCTGGCCCCAGCCTTGTTGGGTGGCTAAAGTGCCGCCCGGACAATAGCGCTTTGCCAACTTACCCGCAAAGTTGGCGGCGGCTTGCATATTGGCCGGGGCGGATTTGCCGGGTTCGCGCCGTCCGGCCCATGAAGGCGGGCCACCGGCATTGCCGCCGATAACCGGCGCTTGCATTAAGATGTTCAAGCCACGCTTTTGCGCTTCAATGACAAAGGCATCCAGGGATTGCCAGGCTGGCGGCGTTTCGCGGCTCAAATCAACAGCGCGATTTGGCTCCATCACGCTCCAATAGACCGGCATGAAAGTCCAGCGCAGGCCCATGTTGCGCTCTTTTTCCAGATCGGAGATTTTCGAACTGCCGCCCATGCCACCGCCTTTTCCGTCCCAACTGCCGGTGTGCCCTAAATAAGGTGAGTCAAAGCCCGCTAAATCATCTGATAATCCGTGCGCAGGGGCCGGAATAGGACGAGGAGCCGGTGGGTAAGCTGTTGGCACACGGCTGCCGAGAACCCAGAGCAGCCCTACAGCGCCCATGATGATTAATACACTTGTCCCGCAACCCCACGCGCAACCACGCCGGCAGGAACGCCGTTTTTTGGGTGGGTGGTTAGGAAGGGTTTCCTCAGTGGTCATAAAACCTCATTGTGCTTTTCGAGTATCACTGATATGTAATCGTTCATTACCTTGTTTAGCGTTACTGAAAGCAACCATAAGTTGTAAAGGCAGAACACGCTTACATTACAGTTGTCGAAAATATTTGAACCAACGCTTCAAAAGGTTCGTCGCGTCGCGGCTGTAGAATTTCGTCGCACAATCATCATACAACCTCGCTTGCCTATAGAGCGGCCATTGAAAATTCAATGATTTCACAGCTTCGTATTCTCACCTTCATTTTGCCCACGCTCCTTTTAAGCGTGACGCACGCTGACAACAAACTTTCGCCTACGCTACGCGATTCGACCTTGCAACAGCAATTGGTATCAGCGCGGCGTGACATGGCCGAACTTACGCGTCGCAGTCCTTCGTTGTGGGGCGAATCTCCGTTGGAGAGGCGCACACCGCTTGTTGCTGCTGAGGACGGCGCCGTTTCGCGCGGCGAATTCATGCAGGCGCTATCCGACCAGATGCCGATGCTCGGTGGGTTGCGCGATTGGCGCAACACCATTCGCGGACGCGATGCCCGTGGCGGCGCGGCGAACTTGCGTAGTTTCAAGCTGGGCAAGCCGCGGGGCAGTGATGCCGCACTAAAACTCGGCGCACACGCCTTGCCGCAAATGGGTTTAGCGAATCTCTCAGGCATAGCGCCCGGTGGCGCGGCCTCGGCTTCGGTTGTGCAGTGGGGCCGCATTCAGGCTGGCTCGACCAAGCCAATGCTGGCGCTCAATCGCGCTTTCAAAAAATATGACGAGCTGATGGAAGACGCTACACCGGGGGCCGAAACTTATACGCCGGATGTGACGTGGCTTTCGGCACGCGCCTGGGAAAACAAAACCGGCAACCTCGAATTGTTGGCGGCGCGCGGCAATCGTGCCCTCACGCCGGATGCGCAAGCGGGCACCAATCCCGAAGGCACCGTTTGGGGCGGGCGCGGCCAGATGGCCTTATTTCCGAGTCGCCTCAAAAATTGGAATCTGCGCGGCGAATGGTTGGGCAGCCGCTTGAAACAGCAAGAGAAAAGCGCCAGAGCATGGAATCTAAATGTGGACGGCCCTGTTGCGCATCCCTTTGGCGAGGCGCGTATTAGTGCGGCTGTTAGCGAAACCGACGCGGGTTTTGCGCCTTTCTCTGACCCTTCAGCCATAGCGAATGCGGCTAACAAAGAAAAGCGCAAGCGTCAGCAGGTAGTTGTGGCACAAGATGCCAAATTGGCCTTGCCGGTTGGCGAATTAAGCGGCACAGCCAGCGTAACGGCAGCACGTTCGCATCGCAAAAATCTGACGGAAGAAGCCGAAGCTTTAGCTGCGCGCCAGACGCAAACCGATGAATTGACCGGGGCTGCCAACCTGCGCTGGCAATTGATGCCGCGCCTGGCTTTAACCGGTCGCCATATGAGTGGTCTGGTAACAGAAGATAAGCCGGATGCGCCAACGGCGCCGGAAAATTTCACACGCCGCAACGAAAGCGATGCCGGCGTCGAAGTGAAAATGTCACGCAGTTTGGCCGTAACTTTAGGCGCCGGGCAAACCCGCGTTGGCAATGTGGTGTTACCTGCCAACACAACCCCCGATCCTCTTTCGGCCTCGCTGCGAGATGAGAATCGTTATATGGTCGGTTTGCAGCACCGCACGGGCGGCGGCGCGTGGAATTTAAGCCTGGCGAGACGTTTAGTTGACAGCAATACGCTGGATGGCGCGCCCGCAACGGGCGGCACAGGAGATGCTTTAGCCCACACTATTAGCCTCAGTGCCGAGCGGCGCTTTTTCGATTGGCTCAACCTGCGCGGCGGTTGGAACTGGAATAATGAAGACGCCTTTGCGCGCGGTAGTGATGGCCTGATTACACCGGCCACGCAACGCACGCAAGGCCGCTTGGCCGAAGCTCAAATCTCCTTGCCCTGGCGCAGCCGCTTCGATGTGCGCTACCAGGATTACTTGCCTGAAAGCATCGCTGGTGGTTCGTATCAAACCATGACAGGCGCCCTGCGCGAATATGGCGCAAAATACCTTATCGGCGCGCAAGACGGCCAGGGTGGACTGGGCTTTTCCGTCGAATACGCCCGCCGCGAAACCGGCGGCGACCCGCTCGACACCTGGCGGGTAGGCTTGACTTATCGGTAAAAGCATCAAAAAAAAGCGGGGCTTACGCCCACTTCCAATCTTTAAGCATTTGATTGGAAGTGGGCGTAAGCCCCGCTTTTTCAACTTCCTACTTTACTTTTTCGCTAGTAACGCCCGGCGAAAGTCGCGGTTCATCAAGGCGATGTTATCCATCGAAATGTTCTTCGGGCAAACCGCTTCGCATTCACCTTCGTTGGAGCAGTTGCCAAAACCTTCTTCATCCATTTGAATCACCATGCGCTTGACGCGCTGATAGCGTTCGGGCTGGCCTTGCGGCAACTGCGCCAGTTGTGAAATTTTGGCACTGGTAAAAAGCGCGGCACTGGCATTTCTGCACTGCGCCACACAGGCGCCGCAAGCGATGCAGGCAGCAGCGTCCATCGCGTTATCAACGTCCTGCTTGGGAATGGGAATGGAGTTGGCATCCGGCGCTGAACCGGTATTTACCGAAATGTAACCGCCTGCGGTGATAATGCGGTCGAAGGCGCCTCTGCTGACCACCAAATCTTTGATGACCGGAAAGGCCTGCGCCCGCCACGGCTCGATGACAATGGTATCGCCGTCTTGGAAGCGGCGCATATGTAACTGGCAAACGGTTGTGCCGGGGTCGGGGCCGTGTGCCAGGCCGTTAATCATCATGCCGCACGAGCCACAGATGCCTTCACGACAGTCGTGATCGAAAGCAATCGGCTCTTCGCCTTTTTTGACCAATCCTTCGTTGACGACATCCAGCATCTCCAAGAAGGACATTTCCGGCGAAATATCCGCCGCTTGATAATCCACAAAGCGCCCGGCGGTTTGCGCATTTGGCTGCCGCCAGACGTGTAATTTTAGATTCATAGAACTCCTTCAATTGACGATTTACAATTGTAGATTGGCGATTGAACTTCCACGAATCGTCAATCTACAATTGTAAATCGTCAATCACTTATAGCTGCGCTGCGAAGGATGCACTTCCTCAAAGACTAAAGGCTCTTTATGCAGAACCGGCGTTTGATTTTCACCTGTCCACTCCCAGGCGGCAACGTAGGAGAAGTCTTCGTCGTTGCGCAAGGCTTCGCCTTCTTCGGTTTGATACTCTTCTCGGAAGTGCCCACCACAACTTTCTTCGCGGTTCAGGGCATCGCGCGCCAAAAGTTCACCGAACTCTAAAAAGTCGGCCACACGCAGGGCACGTTCGAGGTTCTGATTTAAGTTGTTGGCCTCGCCCGGCACGCGCACGTCCTGCCAGAACTCAGAGCGCAAAGTTTGAATCTCGCCGATGGCTTTGGTCAGGCTTTCTTTGGTGCGCGCCATGCCCACGTTGTCCCACATAATGTGGCCCAGTTGGCGATGAAAATCGAGCATAGTGCGCTGGCCCTTGATGTTCAGCACTCTGTTAATCTGGGTTTGCATCGCCTGCGCCGATTCCTTGAAAGCCTCATGCTCGATGCTAATCGTCGGGCGCGACGTTCCGGCGATGTAATCGCCGATGGTGGAGGGGATAACGAAGTAGCCATCGGCCAGACCCTGCATCAAAGCACTGGCGCCCAGACGGTTAGCGCCGTGATCGGAAAAGTTGGCTTCGCCCAGGACATACAGGCCCGGAATAGTGGACATCAGGTTGTAATCTACCCACAGGCCGCCCATGGTGTAATGCACCGCCGGATAAATGCGCATCGGTTCGTGATACGGATTCTCATCGGTGATCTTTTCATACATCTGGAACAGGTTGCCGTAGCGGGCGCGAATGGTATCTTCGCCCAAACGCTTGATGGCATCGCCGAAGTCCAGATAAACCGAAAGCCCACTGGAGCCGACGCCTTTACCGACATCGCATTCAGCCTTAGCCGCGCGCGAAGCCACATCGCGCGGCACCAGATTGCCAAAGGCCGGATAGCGGCGCTCTAAGAAGTAATCGCGCTCGGCTTCGGGAATATCGGACGGCTTGCGCTTGTCGCCTTCTTTTTTCGGCACCCAGACGCGGCCATCATTGCGCAGGCTTTCGCTCATCAAAGTCAGCTTCGATTGATGATCGCCCGAAACCGGGATACAGGTC
>DASWNL010000696.1:0-3061 GCA_036399215.1 Abditibacteriaceae bacterium | reverse complement strand
TGAAATGGAAAGCAAAGCCATTGCTACTGCATTCATGTAGGGTGCCTCTTGTGACAATTGAGCCGTTAAGGCGCCACTGCCTAACTTGCATAAAGTTCTAACGCTAAATAAAACAAGGGGAAGATAAGGCGATAAAATAGTCTCTTGCCCAGTGTTTGACAGAGTGACAAACCAATCTCCACCAACGTTGCCGCTGAGCAAAAATCCCATCATCAACGTTATTGTTACAGCAGTTCCGATAATGGCTTGGCTAACTAAATAAAATAGAAGCCCGCAAAGGATGGCTTTTGGTTTTAGCCGTTTCAGAATGTGCATTTCTGTAGGGAACTCTCTGCAAACTGTCTTACAAAGCCGCCGCCAGTTCGGCGATTTCATCGCGCATAGATTGCTCTATTCGTTTGGCTTCGGCATCGGTGGTAGCTTCGCAAATCACGCGCACAAAAGGTTCGGTGCCCGACGGGCGAATATGTGCCCAACTGGTAGTGTCGCCGTCTTTGGGCCAGAGAAATTTTACGCCGTCCTGCTCATCTAAGCGGGCGGTTTTTTCCTTGGCTTTGAGCCATTGTAATAACGCCGGCACTTTGTCGTTGGGAAAATCAACGGTGCTTTTGCGATTGTAAAAACGCGGAATCTCGCGGTGAATTTCGCCCGCTGTTTTGCCTTCTTTGGTCAAGAAATCCAGTGTTAATCCAATGGCAGCGATGCCGTCGCGGCCAAATTGAATGTCGGGAATAATCACGCCGCCGTTGCCTTCGCCGCCAATTACGGCGCCGACTTCGTGCATCTTGCCGCTGACGTTAATATCGCCAACCGGGGCGCGATGAACCGGGCAATCGAAGGGTTTGGCAACGGCTTCTACGGCCATCGAAGTGCTGAGATTGGTGACAACCGGGCCTTTTTTATGATTTTTCAGAACGTGCGCCACGGCCCACACAAGCGAGTAATCTTCGCCGATAAATTCGCCATCATTGGTCACAATGGCCACGCGGTCAGCATCGGCATCATGTGCAAAACCGATGTCGCCACCATGCTCTTTAACGGCATCGCAAAGCTGCACAAGATTTTGCGGCAAGGGTTCGGGGTTATGCGGAAAGATGCCGTCTAACTCTTTGTTGATATGCACTACTTCGCAGCCGAGAATCTGCAAAAGGCGTGGCGAAACTGTGTTGCCGGCGCCATTGCAGCCATCGAGAACCACTTTGTATTTTTTGGCACGAATCGCTTCGACATCCACGAAATCCAGCACTTTTTGGATGTGACGTTCCGTTGCCGAAACATCATTTTCAACGCTGCCCATTTTGTCCCAGGCGGCGGAGCGAAACTCTTTGGCTTCGTGCTTGCGCAAAAATTCGCCGCCCATCGCTTTGTCGAGATACATGCCGTTAGGCTGGAAAAATTTCAAGGCATTCCAATCGGCGGGATTGTGCGAAGCCGTGATGCAAAGTGCGCCATCGGCCTGATGAAACGGAATGGCAAGCTGCAAAGTCGGCGTCGAAACGATGCCCAGGTCAATCACGCGACAACCGCTGCCGATTAAAGCAGCAAGGGCAGCATGGCGCATCATTTCGCCCGAAGTGCGCGTGTCGCGCGCTAAGAGAACAAGCGGTTGTTCGCGATGGTTTGACGGGCCTTTATCCCACAAATAGGCGGCGTAAGCCCCGACAAACTCCAAAGCGTGGGCTGGTGTCAGGCTGTGCCCGACCACGCCGCGAATGCCCGAAACCGAAATCATTAAACGGGAAGAATGTGAATTGTTAGGTGAATTGCTCATGGTAGAAGATGCTTGATGAAAGTGCCTGGAAAAGCGGCGATAGTGTAGCCGAAAAGGCTTTCCGGGGCCGTTGAAAGGTCTTTTAAAAGAAGTGAACCCCGCGAAAACAAGGGCCGTCGCAGGGCACAATGACCCCAATGGAAAAGCTAAAACCCCGGCGGGCCATGATTTGCAGAGTTCTCCAGCGAACTTAAATTGAAAGAGAGTGACCCTTATGAAACTCATTACCAAGAAGAATCACAACAAGAAAGCCTGCGCCGTTTTGACCCTGAGTATGTTAGCTGTAGCGCCGCTTTTGAATCCAGTTAGTGCGCAACCAGCGCCGCCGACAGCGAACAGCACGCAAGGTATCGTAGTGCGTGGCACCGTGCAGAAGGACGAGAAGGGCAGCGATTTCACATTGCGTGGCGATAACAAGCGCACCTATCGCGTTATTTCGCGTAGTGCCGTGGCCGGTTTGTCGAAGGGCGATCAGGTCGAGGTGCGCGGCTGGATTCGCAATAATATGCTTATCGCCGATAGCGTGCGGATTCTGCAAAACCTGAATGGGCAGGGCCAGAAAATTAACATCAATGGCACGGTGCTAACCCCTTTCAATAATGGCAGCTTCCAGGTGCGCGGCTCTAATAAGCGCACTTATACTGTCGTTTCGCGTTCCACACCGCCGCAACTGACACGCAATGACTCGGTTCGCATCAAGGGTAATCTTAACCCCGATGGCCGAACAATTATCGCTGATAGCATTGGGATTACCAGAAATAACGCTAATTGGAGCAGCAGGGGCAACTTAAACTTCAATGGCACGGTAACGCGCGTGGCTTCCAGACATCGCTTTGACGTGCTGGGCGATAACCAGCGGGCTTACTCGATTAATTCGGTCGGCATTGTCCCAAGAACCCTTAGCGTCGGTGACCGTGTGCGCGTTGCAGGTCAAGATATTGGCCGTAATATTGTGCGCGCCACGCAGGTTACTCTGGTTAGCGACATCAACAAGCCTGTTGTCACGCCAAAGCCCCTCGCCGGCACCCCGGTTAATTTTCCGGGCCGCGTAGAAAGCCTTCTCTCCTATAAAAACGGCGTGGCAAGTTTGCGCGTGCGCGGCGACAATAATGTGCTTTACACCGTGCATCACCGCACGACAGTGCGCTTTGCTGTTGGCGACCGCGTGCGCGTTGTCGGACGTGCCGTCAACAATATAGTCAACGCAACAACGGTTACTCGTTAAGCGAGTATCCACTTAATGTTAATCAAGTAAAAAGCGAGCGCCTTGAATTCAAGGCGCTCGCTTTT
>DASWNL010000695.1:0-2966 GCA_036399215.1 Abditibacteriaceae bacterium | reverse complement strand
CTACGGTAACGGAAAAAGTGACTTATATTGGCGGCAAGCGTGTGAGCAAAGCTTTCGTTTCGCGCAAGATAACCACGCCGGTGCAAAACAAAACCTTAGCTTTAGGCACCGATGCACGCTTCATGCCCCGTAAAATCTCTTATCACAAGCGTTATGCCCGCGCCTATCAAGCCGAACGCCGGCTCAGCGCCCGTGGCGGTTCGCCGCGTGATCGCATGATGCAGAGTTCTGGCGAAGTGACTTTGCGTCCGGTGCGCAGTTTCATCGCCCATACTTCCGCTTATGCCGCAGGCCCGGCGGGTGGTTCAATAGGCAACTATACGGCAACCGGAATGCGCTGTGTGCGCGGCGCCATCGCCGTTGATCCGCGCGTGATTCCTCTGGGCACCAAGTTGTATGTAGAAGGCTACGGCTATGGCTTCGCCTGCGATACCGGCGGCGCTATCAAAGGCCATCGTTTGGATTTAGCTTTCAACAGCGTGCGCGAATGCTTCCAGCATGGCCGACGTAAAATGAAAGTCTGGATTTTAGCCGAAGACAAGTAGAAACAATCTCAATAAAAAGCCTCCCGCTGAAAATTAGCGGGAGGCTTTTTGTTTTGGAATTACATAGAATTTAGCGAGTGAAAAGTTAGAGATAAGGCTTGTAGAGGAGCAACCTGTTGCGCCCTCGTAATAATGTGCAGCGTGTATGATTTGGGCGCAATCCGCCCAGAGGGCACCCGGCGCCCATACAAGCTTGGAACAGCCGTGGTGGGCTTTTGAAATAGTCTTTCCTATTGAGTGTTTACCGCCTTCGCTATAATCACTTTATCCAAATCCTCTATTTTTATCCGAAAGGTTTTCATGAACGAATTGAAAAAGCGCGCGGCGCAGAGCTTGAAAGACACGCAAAACGACGCGTTGAAAGAAACACCGACAACACATCGCCAGCACTCATCGAAGATGTTGGATGGCCCGGATCGCGCCGGTTCGCGCTCGATGCTGTATGCGGTTGGGTTCAAGCCGGAAGATTTTAAAAAGTCGCACATCGGCATCGCGTCGGGTTGGAATATGGTGACGCCGTGTAACATGCACTTAGACAAATTGGCCTGGGCCGCTTGCACCGGCGTGGACGGCAACAAGGGTAAGGGCGTTATCTTCGGCGTGCCGGGCATCTCCGACGGCATTTCGATGGGCACCGAAGGCATGAAATACTCGCTCGTTTCGCGCGAAGTCATTGCCGATTCGATTGAAACTGTGATGGGCTGCGAAGGCTTCGATGGCTTGGTTGCCATCGGCGGCTGCGACAAGAATATGCCCGGTTGCATGATGGCGATTGCGCGCCTCAATCGTCCCGCCGTTTTCGTTTACGGCGGCACCATTATGCCCGGCAACCTCGATGATAAAGACGTAGATATCGTTTCGGTTTACGAAGCTATCGGCCAGCACGCGGCGGGCAAAATCACTGACAAGCAATTAAAATCGCTCGAAGAGTGCGCCATTCCCGGAGCCGGTTCGTGCGGCGGCATGTATACGGCCAATACGATGGCCAGCGCCATTGAAGCGATGGGCATGAGCCTACCCAATTCATCGGCACAAGCCGCTATTTCCGATGACAAGAACGCCGATAGCCGCAACTCCGGCGCCGCTGTGATGAACCTCATTAAAAAAGGCATTCGCCCAAGAGACATCATGACGCGACAAGCCTTTGAAAATGCGATTACGGTTGTTATCGCGCTGGGTGGCTCGACCAATGCCGTTCTGCACTTGTTGGCGATTGCCCAGGCCGCAAACGTGAAGCTAAACATTGATGACTTCACTAAAATCGGCGCGCGCGTGCCGGTTTTAGCTGACTTGCGACCCAGCGGCAAATACATGATGAGCGATCTCATCAAAATCGGTGGCCTAACGCCGCTCATGAAAACTTTGTTGGATGCCGGATTGCTGCATGGCGACTGCATGACGGTGACGGGCAAAACCATCGCGCAAAACCTGCGCGGCGTAAAGCCTTATCCTAAAGGCCAGAGCATCGTGATGCCTTTAGATAAACCGATTAAAGCCGAAAGCCATTTAGTGATTCTTTATGGCAACCTCGCGCCCACTGGCGCTGTAGCGAAAATTTCAGGCAAGGAAGGCCTGAGCTTTGAAGGCAATGCGCGCGTTTTTGAAAGCGAAGAGACAGCACTGGATGCGATTTTGACCGGCAAAATAAAGCCCGGCGATGTGATTGTTATTCGCCAGGAAGGCCCCAAAGGCGGCCCCGGCATGAGAGAGATGCTTTCTCCCACTTCTGCCATCATGGGTAAAGGTCTGGGCAAAGAAGTGGCTTTAATTACCGATGGCCGTTTTAGCGGTGGCAGTCATGGTTTTGTGGTGGGACACGTTACGCCCGAAGCCTATGAAGGCGGCCCGATTGCCATTCTCAAAAACGGCGACAAAATCACCATTGATGCGGTTAATCACACCATTAACGTTGCTTTAAGTGATGCCGAAATCAACGCACGTTTGGCTAAATGGAAGCAGCCCAAGCCACGCTATACGCGTGGGGTTTTAGCAAAATACGCCAAGCTGGTTTCATCCGCTTCGCTGGGCGCTGTAACCGACGGCGATTTGTAATCAAAAGCGCCCGGCGATATTTTCGCCGGGCGCGACGCTCCAATCGTCGCGAGTTTATTCAGCGCGGGGATTTGAAGTAGAAAACTCGGCAGATCGCTTGGCCGATTGTGACGGGCGCTTGTGCCAAAAGAAGGAAACGGGAAAATATCATGACTAACGAGTTATTTGATGTCCTTTACACTGCGGACTACATCAAAGACGGCGAGGTAAATCAGGATGCAATATCAAGGATGTCAAAGCGGCAAATTATCGACTTCGCTCGTTTTTCCAAAGAAGCAACGTCCGTTAAGGATTATAAGCGCCAGCCTGGAATAGTTAAGCAGTGCGCGTCGTCCTCACTTAGTGGTGCGAGAACACCATGTGGTAGCC
>DASWNL010000694.1:0-4703 GCA_036399215.1 Abditibacteriaceae bacterium | reverse complement strand
CGCGGCAAGGTTTTCGGGAAGAGGCATGGCGGCGATGTCCTTTGCGATATGACGACTAAATGCAGTGGGGTGTGAACAAGACTTATAACTTGGTAACTAATGCGGCAAGCATTTTAACAGGCTTTGACCGCTCGTAAAAGGCAAAACGGTGCCCTCTTTGTAAGAGAGCACCGTTTTGGTGATTAAAATTGTGCGCCAATGCCGAAGTGGGTCTTTATGCCATCGTCACCACGTCCAATGTCGAGGCGCAAGGGGCCAATCGGCGTTTGCACGCGAATGCCGCCGCCAATTCCCACAATCGCTCTTGGATTGCCGCTGGAGGCAAAGTTACCACCATAAGCCGAACCGGCATCAACAAAGCCCACAATTTGAAACTTGCGTTGCAAGCGGTAGCGCAGTTCTATGTTGCCGTAAATCTGGTTGTCTCCGAACTGCTCGTCGGTATCGTAACCGCGCACCGTATCGGAGCCGCCCACGAAATACTGCTCGAAAGCGGGCAATTGTCCGAGGGATTTGCCCAACACGAAGCGACCAGCCAGCACTAATTTCGGCAGTTCATTGCGTTTCGGTGCTTTAATGAGTGGAATGTAGCGCCGCAAGTCCAAATCAACTTTAGTAAAGTTGGACTCACCTCCCAAAAAGCCAAAGGCTTTTTCCACGATGATCTGCTCACGGCTGCCACGCGACGGATCAAGGCGCAGGTCGCGCTTGTCGCGCACATAGCCAATTGAAGGCGCGGAAATGCGGCCTGACGCTGTGTTAGGCAGTGGCGATGCGTTGCCGCTCAAATCGGTGCGTAACAGGCGCGCTTTTTCATTGCGGAAGCCAAAAATCAAGGACTTAGTGCGATTTAGGTCAAGTGGCATGGTGTAATCCAAACGTCCACCTGTTCGTCTTTCTTCGTAAAACGAGTTCACATCCAAATTGGGAAAAAGAATGTTTACGGCTCGCGGCTCGCGGTAAATACGACGGCTATAAATGGCAGCATTGTAGGCGGCGTTTTTAGGGCCGATAAATGGGTTGCCGTAGCCGAGGTCGAAGGTTTGCTGCGAACCGACTTCCACCGAAGCTGAAACGCGCTTGCCACTACCCTGGAAGTTGGATTCGCCCAATGTGATAAAGCCGGAGATTTTGGAACGGCTGTCAAAGCCCACGCCGAGAGTGAAGGTGCCGGTGCGCTTTTCTTTTATGCCAATAGTGATAATCAAGCCGCCGGGCTGATCGGGGTCGTCATCAATTTTGTAGGTGACATCCTCGAAAAAGCCGGTGTCGTAGATTTGGTTTAAATCACGCTGTAATTTGCGTTGGTCAAAAGCATCGCCGGGTTTAGTGCGGATGAGCTTGCGAACAAGCGATTCTTTCGTTTTGCGCAATCCCGAAAGCACAATGCGCGATACTTTGGCTTCTTGAATAGTAAAAGCGACAGTGCCGTCTTCACGTTGCTTGACCTCGGTGATCAAAGCAGCAAAACCGCGTTCGCGATAAAAATCTTGCAGTTTCTCGACATCCGCGTTCAGTGTATTGTTGTTCAATACACCGCCGCTTTGCGTCTGCACAACCTTTTGCAACTCCGCCGTTGGAACGGTTTTGTTGCCTTCAAAAGCGAAGCCGGTTACCACACGATTCTCGATGACCACAAAGGCCACATCCACTTTCGCCGCATCTTCCAGGTTAGGAGTTACTTGATACTGAACTGAGGCAAAAAAGCCCATGCTGGCGATTTTGGCTCTGTCCAGTTCGGCCTGGCGACGTGAAAATGCCGCGCCGCGCCGAATGTTGGTGGCTTGCAACAAAACCGATTCTTCGGGGATAACGCGCAAGCCAACGATGCGCACCTGCGCCACTTCGCGCCCTTCGGCCTGTGCAATGGCGGCTTCGTTGGGGCCTTCCTGATTGGTAGCGGCATTGGTGGCGGGCGTGGTAATCGTTGGTGCCGGAAGCGTGCTGCCGCCGGGACGCGGCAGTGTGCTGCCTCCGGTGCGCGGCCCAATTTCGACTGGTGGTTGGGGCGGGTTTTCGTCCTTTTTCTCGCCAATCGGCACTTTTAGGCCTTCAGGCTCGGTTTTGGCATCGGGTGAAGCCGCCGGCTGGTTAGTCTGGTTATTGTCGCCTTGATTGGTGCCAGCCTGCGCTATCAGCACCGGAGAATCCGGTGTTTTAGTGGCCTTTTCCTGCTGTTCAAGCGGCGCTATTCTGTTGTGAACACGGATAATCGGCTCGAAATTATGCGCGGCAACGCTTAATTGAGGCAGATCAGACGCTGAAGCCTGCGCCTGTGACACCATTGTTGTGCCCCACGCCAATGCCAAAATTGGTGCGAGAGCACGCGGAGAAAGCTGTGATGACTTTTGCCACAGCGCGAACTGATGGCTAAGTGAGTGCGGCGTGTGAACGGCGGGTGATGTTACGTTGAAAATCCGGTGCATTCCGGAGCGAACCTCCCAAAGCGATTCGAGAATATTTTACTGCTCAGTAAGACGCAAAACACTTGAACGCCAAATCGGATGTGAAACGACAAGTCGGCAACAGTGTTCAAATTGAAACCAACATACACTTATTAAAATGGCCCGCCTAAAGGGGCGGGCCATTTTGAAGGGCCGATTGGATTTTAACGGGTTTGGATGCTTTGTGCCTTAATGGCACGGAAAAAGTTTTGCGAAAGTGGTTTCAGTGTTCTTTTAAAGCGTTACGCCATTAGCATCCTCACGCTCTAAATCGCGCGGTGCGTTGGGTAGCGGCCCCAGTAAATAAGGCTCCATTAAGCGACGGATAGCATTGCGGGCACGGAACAGGCGGCTTTTAATGGCTTCGAGAGTCGAATCAGTGATACGCGCGATCTCCTCATAAGTCAGTCCCTCAATGTCGCGCAGCACAATGACGGTGCGATAATTTTCGGGAAGTTGGGCAAGGGCTTCATGCAAACGGGCGCGCATTTCAACGCTTTCGAGCACTTGCAGAGGCAAAGGGCGTTCATCGGCCACGCGCTGGCTGCTCCAACCTTCATTGCTGCCTTCCTCAATGGGCGCATCTAAAGAAACGCTTTCCACGCGGCGACGGCGTTGCAACTTCTTTTGCTGATTGTGGCAGAGGTTAATGGCAATGCGATACAGCCAGGTGTAAATTTGGGAATCACCACGGAATTCGTTCCAGGCGCCGTAAGCGCGCACGAAAGTATCTTGCGTGAGATCGCAGGCTTCTTCGTAATCGCCGGTGTAGCGATAAACCAACTGGAACACCTTACCGTGATAGCGTTCTACAACCTCTTCAAAGGTCATGGATTGCTTAACCGGCAATTGAGGATCAGGTGTTTCAATGTTGACCGGCGCGGGCTTGGTCGAACTTAAAACAATCGGTGCAACGGCGCGGGCCGGAGTCGCTGTGCGGCGGGAAAACAAAGCCATGAATGATTACCTCTCGTATGGTGCTCGCAGTTTAGCAAGCTTTGAATTATAAAACCGCATAAAAGGACAGAATTAAGAAATATTTACAGAAATCTCTTAATATGATGCTCTGTCACCTTCAAAACAGGCCTCGGCTTGTCAAATATGGGGCACAATTCATCATTGTGCCCCAACCAAAGAAACCTCAAACGCTTCGATTGTTCCCCTGGCTGGAAACAAGTCATTCTTCACCTAACTTCACCTAAAAGCGCCAGGTCTTTTCGATGCTGAGCCGCACGCCACTTTTTCGTCCGGCTTCCGTCGTCGCATTGTCCGCTGAACGGAATTTGTCGGACAATTCCAAACCCAGTTGCACATCGCCTTTCAGGCGATACTCGACGCGCAGCGTATAGGTTTCACCCAGGCCAGCGAAACGCTCACCCAATACGCGGCGATAACTGGCATAAATTCGGTCGCCGAATGATTTGCCGACTTGAACAGTAATCGGCTCATTGAAGCGATACTCCAGAGCCAAAGTGTCCAGGCCTAAAATACGTTGCAGCGATTGTTCGATGCCAGACAACAACGGGCTGGAAACAACTCCTAAAATGGCATCTTTGTAATCTTCTTGGCCCAGGTTTCCGCCGCGTGTGCCCAGCAGTAAGGAAAAAGCCTGATCAGTAGATAACGGCGGGTTGGACGTGACATCAATATTTAAGTTCTGTGTGCTTTCACTGCCAAAATCCAGCGGGCCGTTTACATCCAGAGTAATGGTATATTTCCCTACCTGGCCACGTGCTGTGGCGGTGATATCCACCAGTGTCCGCAGCAAATTGGTGCCCCGGTCGCGGTAGGCTGTGATGCGCATTTCGCCTTTGAGAATGCGCGCCTGAGAGGTAGGAAAACGAATTGAACCGGAGGGAATCGAAACTACGCCTGACACCAGGGGGTCGGCAGGCGTGCCGGTTACGTCAATCGTTCCCGCAATGAGGGCGCGCACATTAGGCACCGAAAACTGCACGCCTCTGCCAATAACCAGTGACAAATCCATGACGGGGCCGGGTGGCAAATCGCCTCCTGCACTGACTCCTCCTGCCGGCGTGCCGGAAAGAGAGGCTTGCGATAGAGTTATGTTTCCCGACACTCGAACCGGCCCATCACCGCCGGGCTGTAAAACGCTTCTATCATCCAACGGGTCTGGTTCATCTTTAGTGGGCGGCGTCAGTAAGGCGCCCTGGGTTTCCTGAACAGGCGGATTGGTCAACTGCGTGTCTTGCAACAAGGCTCCTGCAAATTCATTAGAGCCGCGCCCACCAACCGCAG
>DASWNL010000693.1:0-2445 GCA_036399215.1 Abditibacteriaceae bacterium | reverse complement strand
AGCCGCTTGACCAGCCGCTTAACAATAACGAGGAAAACGCCCCCATCAACGAGCAACCTCCGCTTCCACCTGCGGAAACTCTCGAACCACAAAATCAAAGTCAAGGGCAAATGCCGGAGCCTTCTGTAGTGGCCGTGCCCTTCGCGCCGATTGTGCCACCTTTGCCACCAACAGAAGAGTCCGGCACGATGGATTTCTCGACGGGCCGGCCTGAACTGCCGGGTGAAGAGTTTGATTTTTCCGCCGCGCCGATTGTAGTGCCCGGCACGCCCGAAAACCTGGGGGAACACACCATAACGCCAACAAGTGCAGAGGAATTGCAAGACGAAACCGAGAATCCACCAGTTACAACTCCGCATGATGAAACAGGCGAAACATCTACAGTAACGCAAGCGCCTCCTGCCGCACCTGCGGAGAAATCCAATCTTGTAGCACGAGTCATCACCGCACTAATCGGCATTCCTTTGGTGGCCTTGCTGGTGTGGGGCGCCGAGGCCGCTGTTTTTAATCTGGTGATTGCTTTTCTGGCGTTGCTGGGCCTGCGTGAATTAAGCAAAGCTTTGCGCGCCGCACAGATGCCTTTAATCGGTTCTTTAGCTTATCCATCTCTCATCGCTTTACTTTTCGTGCAACCTTTAACCGTCAATTATCCGCGCTGGGGTGCCATGATAATCTGGCTGATGCCCTTTTTGCTGATGGTTTTTTTATTAATAACAAGTGTGTTGCGTTACCCCTCCAGTCGGCGCATTTCCCTGCAATCTATCGCCCTGACTTTGTTCGCTACGCTTTATGTGGGATTGTTTGTCTTCCTGATCTTGCTGCGCTCCTTGCGCACCGGGCCGCTGGACTTTTTGGATGATGCGCCGCGTTTGGGTTACGCGCTTTTATGGCTAACGCTGGTTTCAGTGTGGTCTGGCGACATAATCGCGTATTTTGCGGGCCGCCATTTTGTGAGCCGCAAATCCGACCGCAAAAAGCTGACAGTTTTATCACCCGGCAAAACATGGGCAGGTGCTATCGCCGGCTTCGCAGCTACCGTCGCCGTATGCGTGCCGATTGCGGTGCGCTTGCAAATAGAATTGCGTCACGGTTTGGCTCTGGGCGTTTTGATTGCTTTAGCCGCGCCTCTTGGTGACCTGGCTGAATCGTTCTGGAAGCGTGAACTGGCAATCAAAGACATGGGCGGAGTTCTGCCCGGTCACGGTGGCATTTTAGATCGCTGCGATTCCCTGCTCTTTGCCGCCTTCGCGGTTTATCTTTACGCGCAGATTTGGATGATTTAGACCCTCACCCCAACCCTCTCCCAATCGCTACGCTGGGAGAGGGAGTTTTATCCACCATAAGCCTCGTAGGCTAAAAGGCCGCGCTGCCAGAGGAACCGCACAGCAACAGTTAAAAGCACAATCCACAACAACTGCATCGCAAAACCGGGCAAGATATTTTCTGCTTCAACGGTGCCCATAAACAAGCTCACGGGAAACGTATAAAGCGAGGCAAAAGGCGTGTAAGTTGCCATAGCTTGCACCCAGGGAGGCAGTTCGCCAAGTGGTAGCAAGCGCCCACCCAAAACGGCTAAGAGCGTGTGCCACACTTCCAAAAACCCTGCCGGTTCAACAATCCAAAACGCCGAGATGCCCAGCAGAAATTTGATCTGCGTGAGCAGTATGTAAGATAACAGCGCCGCCAGTATAAAAAGGCTCCAACGCCCGGCATCGAGAGTGGGAAATTTCAAATCTTCGTGAAAAATCCACAGCATGAGGCCTAAAGAAGGCAACATCATCAGGCTTTTCAAGATTTGATAGGAAGTTTCCTGCGCTACGCGATGACCATAATAACCAATAGGGCGCACAATGAAAGCGGTTAATTTTCCGTCGCGGATTTGCATGGCCGTTTCCCATTCGGGATGCGGCGTGATGACTATAGAAAGAGCCGTTACGCAAACATAGTAGCTCATCATCTCCGACAAATTTAACCCGCTCTGTGAAGTGTTTGTGCCCGATGCATAAGCCGCGCGCCAGACCAGCATCAAAGTGATGGCCGGAAGCGCCGCATATAACACCCAGATAAAGACATTAGCGCGGTAAACCAGCGCATCCTGCCAACCCATCTGAGCCACCGTCCAGTATTTTTTCATGAGTCTTTCGTTAGTCGTTCGCTTTGCAGCATTTTACAAGAATCGTGGCACGATTCTTGTAAAATGCTGCAAAACGCAGAATTGCCACCGTTTAAATTTTCAGCGAAACCTCGAAAAGTAGTTGGCGTCCAACCGTGGCTTAAAAGCAGCCGTTTTAAAGCTGTGTCTTAATCGTCGTAATTTTGGCCATCGTGGTTAGTAAGAGAACTGTTTGTTTTGCATTAACCTTTGTCCACTCAGTTGTCCCGGTTGTTTTTCTTATTTTGATACATCGAAAGGTTTTTATGTCCGTTGTCAATGAGCAGCGTATC
>DASWNL010000692.1:0-3109 GCA_036399215.1 Abditibacteriaceae bacterium | reverse complement strand
TTGCGCAACGACTTGAATCTGAATCTAAGCAAAGTGCGCGGTTATCCCCTCAATATGGTGCGCAATTTCGTGGTCTGGTGGTATGCCAACTACGATAAGCTCTTGCGCCAGAACGAATTTGAAGAGCATTTCGCGCTCTTTGCCCAGACTTACCCCACCGTATTGAAAAACCGGCCCGCCTGGATGGATAAGCTGCGACGTTAATCCCTTTTTGCGCGACGTTCACCCCACGTTTTGAAGTGATTTGTTGATTTGTTTTTGACCCGTGAATGATTGGTTTCACGGGTAGGTTGCGCCGCACTCCCAATTTTGGAGAATTCTTATGTATCAGGCCAAGATTTTAGCTGACAGCATTGCCCCTTGTGGCAAGCGACTCACGACGTTTGAAGTAACTTACCCGCGCTTTGTGCATTCGGAACTGATGACGCATCGAATGTTCAGTCGCAACAGTGCCAGCAGCCGTGCTATCCCTATCGAAAAGATGATTCAGCGTGTTGTGGATGACCCTGCCATGCCGGTTTACTGGGGCGCTAACCAGAAGGGAATGCAGGCCGAACAGGAACTAAGCGAGGAAGAAAAGAAGGTCGCTATTCAAGAATGGCTCAACGCCCGCAACGATGCTATTTGTCGCGTGCGTTGGCTAATGAAAGTGAATGTTCACAAGCAAATTGTTAATCGCCTTCTCGAACCGTGGATGTGGATAACGGTGATCGTCAGCGCAACTGAATATGAGAACTTCTTTCATCTCCGCTGCCATCCAGCGGCACAGCCTGAAATCCGCCATATCGCTGAAATGATGCAGGAGCTTTACCGCTTCAACACGCCTAACGAATTGCATCACGGGCAATGGCATCTTCCCCTCACCAATGATTATGACCGCGCCGAATTAGGCTTAGGCACTCCAACGCCGGCTTATGCCGCCACCGAAAAACTGATGAAAGTTTCAGTTGGCCGTTGTGCGCGTGTCAGCTATTTAACACACGACGGCAAACGCGATTTACAGGCTGACATAGACCTTTGTGAGCGCCTGGCTCAGTCCGGCCACTGGTCGCCCTTTGAGCACGTTGCACAAGCACTGGACACGGCGCGATGGGCCGGTAACTTTTGTGGCTGGACACAATACCGCAAGCTCTTCCAAAACGAGAACTTCACCGGAGGCACCAATGGCGACTGACAAAATAAAGCTGCCGAGCAAAGCGGAAATGAAAGCAGCCTTACTTCTTTCTGAGAAAAAGCACGATGGGCCCAAAGACCCAATCAATCCAGCGCACTACAAAGGTGATTATGTCATGCGCATCATTGAAGATTTTGAACTTGGTTTTTGCCTGGGCAATGTCATCAAATACATCTTGCGCCACCAGCAAAAAGCAGGGCTCGAAGATCTGAAAAAAGCGCGCTGGTATCTCGACCGCCAGATTCAGCAGATGGAAAGCGAGAAGCAGAAAGGCAACTGATTTTAAAGGATTTATCATGCCAAACAAGTTTTTCCCGGCGCCTGAAGTCGAAGAGATTGGGCGCGAACTGATTCGTGTGAACCATGTGCATCTGCTCGAACACAATGCGCGTGTAGAGTTTTGCTTTTGTTCTGAGATTCCTAAAAAGAACGGTAAGGAAAACTGGGGCGCGGCGCAAAAGATCAGCGGCAAGACAGCGTTTTTGTTCCAGTTCAAGAGCGCCAAGCTTTCGCCGAATGGAATGAATGTGTTGGACAGCGAAAAGCTCAATGAAGAGTTTTTCCTGATTACGATTGCCGAGCCGATCTGGTCAAAGCTAAAAAAGAAACCGGCCATGCGTCGCGCTCTGGTTGACCATGAACTGATGCACTGCCAAGCGGCACAACAAAAACGTGTCCGTCGGCGCATATCAGAAACAAGGATTTTGTGATGGGCACTAAGGATTGGCAGTGCCAGAGTTTTTACAGAGTAGGCAAAAAAGCCGCTGGCCGTTTGCTCGATGGCCGAACGTGGGATGAATTGCCGAAAGTGGAGGTGTCGGCTTAAGAAGCAGTAGTAGAAACAAAAAGCACCGGTGAACTTCACCGGTGCTTTTTGTTTGGCCCGGTCTGTCTCTTATACATATTTCATTTACCACTCTTATATACACTCTCTTTAAAGAGATAAGAGAGTGTGTAGAGAAGTAAATAGTTATTGGTATTTATTAAGAGGGCTTAAATTTCCACTTCGACAATCTGCAAGTTGCAGACAGCCAGCGAATCACCAAATGTCCACACTTGGCCGATAGCTCCATCGGGAAGCGCCTCGGTGCTGGCCTGCAACTCATTGGTATGCACGTCCATACGAAACCAGCTCAGTGACGGCAAAGCGCCCGCCGCCTGCACCATCATGTTGCGCAATTGCTCGGACGCGCCCAGGTCGGCAGCATAGAAGAGGTTGCCCTGCTGGTCTTGGAGCTTCACCAGGAAAGTATCCTGCGCGTTGCCGCCGGCGATCTGCACCGCTAAGAGGCGTGCCCTGTCCACATCAGCGGCCCCGACAATTTGATGATAGCGATATTTATTGTCTTTATTATTCATGGCTTTGCCCGGTGATTTGACCTGCTTTAACGGACGCTTTAGCTCCTGCTTTAGGCGAACCATTTTTGATTCAGGTCGTTACTCAGTCCGCCAATTTCGTCAATCGTCAAACCCGCATTCCACAAAGCCGCGCCGCCTAAATAGTAGTTGGAAAAGTTGCCCGTTGTATTGCGCCGAAAGGCGCCAATAGTGAACTGGTTGATGGTGAGGCTGTCGGTGTCCATAGCGAGCGCATTGAGGCCGCGCACGCCATCATAAAACAAATCTATCGTGGTGCCGTTGAAGCGCCAGATCACAATGCGGTTGCCCAGGCTGGTTCCCGCGCCTGTGCCGGTTCCGGTGATCTGCCCCGAAGTGTTGCCGCGCCTTGAGGTGGTGAATTGGTTGGTTGCTGTATTGTTGCTGCCGTAATGAAAGGGCGTGCCGCTACTGGAACTGCCCAGTGACCAGAGGATTTGATTGGAGCCGGCTGTCGTGGCTCTCATCACCATCGCTAACGTGAAAGGCATATCGCTGCCAGAAAGCAGGGTGCCGATAGCATCGCAGGTGAGAAAATCATCGCTGGCAAATTCAACG
>DASWNL010000691.1:0-2137 GCA_036399215.1 Abditibacteriaceae bacterium | reverse complement strand
AATTATGGGACTGGTTCGCCCGGCAAAACACTTTGTGGGTCTATTATTTCTGCCTCTTGAAAACGTCTTCTTCAATGAGCCACCTCCCATCAACTTTACGCATGATAAATTTTTGGAGGCCACTTGTTTTGAAGTTACCTTTGCCGCCCCATCGCTGAAATGTGCTACGAAAAGACACCGTTGCCCGGTCACCGTTGATGTCTACACTCGCGGGTTTACGTGTTAATTCAATAGAGCCTCCACGTGCGAACATTTCACGTTCATGTTGGTAATGTTCATCATAAGACGACCACTTTTTATTGTTAAAAATGCGTGCATCTGTACTGTAACCACTCATATAAGCATCCACGTCTAACCGCTCCCATGCATCGTGATGTGCGTCCACAGCTTGTAAAATCGCTTGGGTGTCAGCAGCTTCAGCTTCCCTTTCAGCGCGAGTTTCTTCTGCCCTTTCTTCTCGCAGTCGCGCCGCTTCCTCACGCCGCTTTTGCTCGGCTACGTTTGGGCCCAGACTTATACGGATTTTAACGGGTGCGCCTTTGCCGACTTCTGTGCCCACACTCGGATACTGGCTCATCACTTGACCTTGTGAAAAAGCCTCGCTGTAGCCTGTTGTCACCTGAGGCACCAGTGAGTTTGCTTTTAGTATCTCGCTGGCTTGTGCTTCAGTCTTGCTAACCACAATTGGCACAGGCACGCTCACAGTAACCACCTTCGGGGTTGGCGGCTCTGTTGATGAATCTTCTGATGGCTCTGTTGGAGAAGTGCCCCCGGCAACAGTTGTTGTAGCCGCGGGATTTAACGACACCTCTTCGATATCAGGGCCTTTTGGCATCAAAGCATAACCGATTAAACCCGCACCTAAGAAAACTAAAGTGCCTAACGCCACAGGCACAAGGGGGAACTTCGATTTACCACTGGCACCACCTTTTTTACCCCTTGGTGGTCCTACAACGACATTTCCGGCTAAGGCCTGCAAAAAGGCAGCGCAGGAAGCAAAACGCTCTTCCGGGTTTTTGGCTAAGGCTTTAAGAATCGCTGAGTTAGCAACTTTGGGCAGAGAAGGCAAAAGAGTTATCGGCGCGGGCGGCTCGTCACGCACATGTTGCATGATGACGGTAATCACCGAAACATCACCGCTACCGGGAAATGGCGGCTGGCCGCATAACATCTCGTAGGCGACAATCCCTAGCGAATACACATCGGAGCGATGATCAACTTTGGCCCCGCTACCGCCCTGCTCTGGCGACATGTATTCCGCCGAACCGACGATCATGCCAGTTTTGGTCAGGCGCGTGCCGCCGGCTTCTTCCTGCGCATGCGCAATACCAAAATCCACTAATTTCACCACATAGCCTGCGCCGTCCTTTTTTAACAGCACATTGCCTGGCTTTACGTCGCGGTGAATCAGGCCACGCGCGTGCGCGAAATCCAAGGCTGCGCCGATCTGCTGCAAAATGGGTAAGGCTTCAGCTAAGGAAAACCTGCCGCGCGACGCAATGAGGTCGGCTAAGTCACCGTCCTCCACGATCTCCATTGTAAAATACGGCTGTGGGCACTCCGGCTCGCTGACAGTATGAATGACGGCGATATTGGGATGCTGCAAATTGGCCGTGCGCCGCGCTTCGGCTAAAAAGCGCTGCACGAAACTTTTGTCATAGGTCATGGCTTGCGGCAAAACCTTCATCGCCTCATGGCGCCCCAGGCCACCATGCGAGACTTTATAAACCTCAGCCATGCCGCCTTTACCCAGCAGGCTTTCAACGCGATAGGGGCCAACCTTTGTTCCGATTTCCATAAGTTCACCGTTAATTATTTGTCATCAAGTAACGCAACAGCACACGGGCAACGGCGCGCATTTTTTCAGGGTTCACGCGCTGAACGCCATCACGCGCCGTATGAAACAAGCGGTCTCGACACCACCAAACCCATACGGCAGGAACGCCGGCGCGCGCAAAGGCGACGTGATCACTCCAGGGCGGCGTTTGAAATTTTTCAACAGGCAACTTCAAAGCACGCGCCTGAGTTTCTAACGCCTGTGCCAGTTTCTTGCTGCCCGCGCCACTGCCCGGCAAAGTGCCAATTTGCAGCACGCTGCCGAAGCCGACCATGTCCAGACTTATCATAGCTTTAATGA
>DASWNL010000690.1:0-2290 GCA_036399215.1 Abditibacteriaceae bacterium | reverse complement strand
AGCGAGCGACGTCGCTTGTTGAAAGAAGCCTTAGCCGGCCCCTTGCGCGGCAAGTTTGAACAGCCTGTTCAATGGTTCTACGATCCGATGGCTGTTTCAGCGCACGCTGGATATTTCAACGAAATTGCAACGGTTTACGATTGCATGGATGAACTTTCGCAGTTTAAATTTGCCCCACCCGAATTAATCAAGCGCGAGCGCGAACTGCTCACTAAAGCTGATGTAGTCTTTACCGGCGGGCGCAAAATGTGGGAATCGAAAAGCCGCTTCAACTCCAACTGCCATTTTTACGGCTGTGGCGTGGACATCGAACACTTCGGCAAAGCGCGCGATGTTAAAACCCGATGGCCTGCTGATGTTGCCGATATCGAAGGCCCTGTTTTGGGCTATTTTGGTGTCGTGGATGAGCGTCTCGATTATGAGTTGATTCAACGCCTGGCGCAGGCTAACCCAAAGTGGACGGTTGTCATCGTTGGCCCGGCTTGTAAGGTTGACCCGGCGCAGTTTCCGCAGGAGCCGAACCTGCGTTGGATGGGCGGACGCGATTATGCTGACTTGCCGGCCTACACCAAGCGCTTCGACGTATGCTTGATGCCCTTTGCATTAAACGAAGCAACGGAATATATCAACCCAACCAAAGCCTTAGAATATATGGCAGCAGGCAAGCCAATTGTTTCAACACCGGTTTCCGATGTGGTGCGCAACTTCGGCAGCGTCGTGCAAATTGCCCACAGCGCCGATGAATTCATTACCGCTTGCATGACGATGTTGAGCGTGCCACAAAATGCTGTCATCGCACGTGGCTTGCAAATGGCGGCGGATAATACCTGGGATGCCATCGTCGCCAAACTGGAAGGGCATATCGCCAACGCCTTGGACGCCAAAGAAAAATCGGCGCGGATCGCAGAAAAGAGTGAAGAAGGCCTGCGTCCGGCTAAACAATTAGTGCCGTCAATGAGCGCTTTGCCGATTGGCAAGTGAGGACAAGGAATACAGTCTTGTCATTCTGAAAGAGTCCCATTTGTTTGTTGAATTACTGGAGAAACTGAAACCATGTATGATTTTTTAATCGTAGGAGCCGGTTATGCCGGTAGTGTCTTAGCCGAGCGGTTGGCACGCGATGGCAACAAAAAAGTGCTGATTTGCGATAAAAGGCCGCACATCGCTGGTAACGCTTACGATTTTTATGATGATGCGGGCATTTTGATTCACAAATACGGCCCGCACATTTTTCACACCAACTCTCGCGAAGTTTTTGAATACCTTTCGCAGTTCACCGCCTGGCGCCAGTATGAGCATCGCGTTTTAGCCAGCGTAGATGGGCGCCTGGTGCCGATTCCCATCAACCTAGACACGATTAATTCGCTTTATGGGCTGAACTTAACTTCGATGCAGGTTGAAGAGTTCTTTGCTTCGGTAGCGGAAAAGCGTGACCCAATTCGCACTTCCGAAGATGTCGTCGTCAATCGGGTAGGGCGCGAGTTATACGAGAAGTTTTTCCGCAATTATACGCGCAAGCAGTGGGGCCTTGATCCATCGGAATTGGATGCCTCAGTTACATCACGCGTGCCGACTCGCACTAATCGGGATGACCGTTATTTTGGAGATTCGTATCAAGCCATGCCATTGCGTGGCTTTACGCGAATGTTTGAGAATATGCTCGATCATCCCAATATCCACATATTGCTGAATACCGATTACCGCGATGTGAAAGAGTTTGTGCCTTACAAAGAAATCATTTACACCGGCCCTGTAGATGAATACTTCGATTATCGCTTTGGCAAATTGCCTTATCGCTCATTGCATTTTCATTTTGAAACGCGAGATGAAGAGCAAGTGCAGCCTGTTGCGGTTATCAACTATCCCAACGATCAACTTTATACGCGCGTGACCGAATTCAAGCATTTGACGGGGCAAGAACATCGCAAAAGCACTCTTGTTTACGAATATCCGCGCGCCGAAGGTGACCCGTATTATCCTGTTCCACGCCCGGAAAACGCAACGCTTTACAAGCAGTATCAACAATTGGCTGAGCAAACTCCCGGTGTCTATTTTGTGGGACGTCTGGCGACTTACAAATACTACAACATGGATCAAGTCACGGCCCAGGCTTTGACGACTTATTCCAAAATTAAAGCGCGTTGGAATGGGGACACGCCAATTTCCAAACTGGCGCACGCGACGGGAAGCAACACTAATATGAATGGCGTTGCGCCTGCAACAACCAAGGCGTAGGGCTTCAAAAACAAAAACGCGTCACGAAAATTACGTGACGCGTTTTTGTTTTGCT
>DASWNL010000689.1:0-5158 GCA_036399215.1 Abditibacteriaceae bacterium | reverse complement strand
CAAAACTGGAACCTGACCCCTTGGAAATTGCTCTGCGTATAGGCGCCAGCGGTGTGCATCTCAATCATAAACTCGCCACACGCGAATGGGTTGAGCAGGTTCATGCTGCCGGGTTGCACGCGCGCGTTTGGAACATTGATGATGCCCCGCGTATGAAATGGGCCATTGATTTAGGCGTGGATGGCATTGGCAGCAACGATCCGCAACTGTTGCTCGATGTAATAGCGGGCCGAGTTTGAAACTGTTCGTGCTTATAAAGTTGTTTCGCAATGAATACTTGTGCCCCGCTGCATTTGCCGAAAACTGGAAGTGATTTTATTTTGTCAAGGTCGTTGATTTTGTTTTCTCCTATTCGTTTTATTCCTGTCGTAGCTTTCGCTCTGTCGCAAGCAGCCTTCGCGCAAAAATTGCCGACGCCCGCTGCCGAGGAAAAGCCAAAAGTTGAAACTGCCGCGCCCAGAGTGACGGTTCATACCGATGTGCCTAAAGCCTCGGATAAGACCTCGGATGTGCCCGCGTGGCTCAATCAGCCCCCCGTGCGCGCCACGCAGCCAGGAAGTGAAGTCATTATCGTCACACCCGACACGCCTGCCTTCAAAATTCCCTCGGCCAGTGTGGGTGGCATTAGCATCTACGGGCTAAGCGACCAGGAAGCCTATCGAAAACTCAAAGCGAATCTGGATTCGCGCCTGGAAGAAACCATTACTCTGGATGATGGCACCAAACAGTGGACGACAACGCGCGAGCGGGCAGGCATCAGCATTCCTTATGCGGCGCTTATCCGCCAGGCACGCCAAAACAAAGGCGATGTGCCGCTGCGCTTTGAAGTGAACAGCGCGGCGGCTCAGAAATTAATGCGCGGCATCGCGTCTAAAGCCGATTATGCCAAAATTTCCGTCCCCGCTTCAGTGATGCGCCTGCAAGCTGCACTTCAAAAAACCCCTCCTTCGTCCTACATCAAACTTATTGCTCTGCGCTTGCCCGAACCGCCAAAGAGTGCAACACCGGATAGCGGGCTGGCGAAGTTTCCTTATGTTTTGGCCGAATTCTCTTCGCGCTACGACGCTTCTTTGCGAGGACGCACCAACAATCTGCGTATGGCGGCCAAACTCGTCAATGGCACAGTTGTGCCGGAGGGCGGTGTCTTTTCGGCGAACAAAGCTATCGGCCCGCGCAATGCTGCCGATGGCTGGCGTGAGGCGCACATGTTTGTATCGGGGCAGGTAGTAAACGGCGTCGGCGCCGGTATTTGCCAGTGTTCCAGCACTATTTATAACGCGGCTTTGTTAGCCGGTTTGCCTATTGTCGAGCGCCATCCGCACATGTTTCGCGTGACTTATGTTCCGGCCTCGCGCGATGCGGCGATTTACTGGGGCGGCAAAGATTTCCGCTTCCGCAACAACACCGGTGGCGCGATTTATGTGCAAACCTTTTTAAAGGGCGGGCGTTTTCATGCGCGCCTTTTGGGCACGCAGCCGCGCCGGGGCAGTTTCGCCGTCGAATCGCGCGTCGTCTCACGCAAAAAGGGCACACTTTCCGAAGCCTATCGCGTTGCCCGCATCGGCGCTGAAGAGGTTAAAGAAAAACTCTCGCGCGACTATTACAGACCTAAACCCGAATGAAAACAAAAGCCTCGCCTGATTTTAGGCGAGGCTTTTTGTTGAGTCGATAACTGTCAAAACAGGTGAACTTGACCAGATTATGAAAACGCTTCTTTGCGCTCTGGCCGGCGCTTTCTCATTAGCAGGCACGGCTCAATCTCAAATGCTGGATACCCTGAAATTTGGCGACGGCGCTTCCGAAACGGCACATCAGATAGTTGCCGTCAATTCAGATGTTATAAGTGGCGGCCTGAGTGAAAGCGCGCGGCGCTTTTTGCCCAACAATCCCGCAGATTGGCAAGGCGGCAAAGTCAGTTTCGTGATGAAAGTTGACCCGCAAAAAGAGAACTATTTCACGGTCAAGTTCTGGGGCAATGAAATAAATGCCAATCGCATGGCGCTTTTGGTGGACGGCAAGATGATCGGCTATCGCCACATCGGTGATATTGATCAACTTGATTTTGGCACCGAACACGCGCCCTACAAAGGTCGCTTCTACTACAATACGTTTCCTCTACCGCTAAGCAGCACACGCGGCAAAACGCAAATCAACTGCGACATTTTAAGTTCAGGCCCCATCTGGGCTTACGGCACTAATTTCGAGCAATACCAAAAGCCGATGACTGAGCCTTCGCGTGCTCTTTACAGTATTTATACACATTTGGATGGCTTTTTCGTGCCGCCTGCAAATGAAAAACAAGGCTCACCGCCCAAAGCGCAAAAACGCATCGCACCGGGGCCGGAAGTTTTGCAACAAGCCAAAGAGCGCGTTAATCGCGACGTAAAAAACTTGTTGGCTTCGACCAGGCCACTCAATCAGGTGCAGATGGAGTTCATTGCCCGCGCCTATTTTGTGAAGTGGACACAAGCCTATCAAAATCCCCAGGCGATAACGCGCATTCTTCAAAGTTTGGACGCCACTTATAACGCCTGGAAAGCGAACCCAAAACTGGCCGAAGCCGAGCCTTCGACTTACAATCCCGACTGGTTTGGCCTTGGCTTATCAGGCCGCACCATTGCTCTCTTGCAAAAGCAACTGGCGCCGTTTTTCGATGCCAAGATTGAAAATGGCGAAGTCACCCGTCGCACCGGTTGGACTGAAATGTTAGTTGCTTCGCGCAACTGGCACCGTTATCATCGCAGGCTTTACACCAATCAGAGCATGATTAACGATACCTACGGCATCTACTTATCCAATCGCGGTGTGGCAGCATTGGCACCTGATAAAGCGATGCCGGAAAACGCGGCGCGTCGTTATCTTTATGAATCTCTGGGCCTTGAACCCTGGCGCGATAGTGACCCTGATCCCAATGCCACAACCGCGCCGCGCAACTGGGGCATTGGGCCAAACTACTTTCAACTGACGGCCAAAGGCTTAACCAAAGAACTCGGTTATGTCGGTTATTACGGCGAAGTTTTGGATTGGGTAACGAAGATTTATGATGCCACGCGACCCGCGCATGGCGAAACAGGCGACCTTAGAATCCGCGAGCAGGCCATCAAAATTGCCCGCGCGAGAGCGCCGTTTCGCTATCCTTCGTTGGACGATGAAGGTAATGCAGCAATGGTCGGCGAAACCATTGTCGGTTGGCGCGACGCGCACTATGGCAGCGATGTAATTTATGGCCAGCGCACCAGTTGGGATGGTTCGCCCCTTGAAATCATCGCCGCCACACTCGACCCGCAGCTTATCGGCTACGCGCAGCAGATGTTTGAAGACAATCAGTATTTTCCGGCGATAGGACAGCGCCTGAAAGACAAAGGCTTTCGCGTCACAGCGGGCCTGTTAGAAACACCGGACGAATACGAACTTATTAAAGCGCAAGCGCCGGTAACTCATCGCTTGCCGATGGCATCGGGCCAGCCGGACTTTGTTTTTTCTGATGAAGAAATCGGTGTGCTGGCGTTAAAAAACGGCGCTGACATTCTGTATGTTTCGCTTTACTGGCGGGCGCGCAATGCCATCAATCATTTGGCGCGCGTGCATTATATCACGCCGAATTTTGATCGCGTGGCAACTGTGCGAGAGCAAACGCAGTTCACTCCAAGTGGCCTGCTTTACAAGCGATCCAAAGCTACTAACGCGCCCTGGGGGCCGTGGCTGCCACGCTATCCAAATGAAGATAATTCGGCTCATGCTGGGGAAGAGTTACCTATTGCTAAAATTCCCGAAGGCATCGAATTCAAACCCGGCCAGGAAAGCGTTTACGCCGGCAAAGGCGACTTTTACAGATTGCGTTATGGGCCATATCTCATCGGCATGAACATGACGACAGATAAAACTTTCGACCTTGTCTTGCCGCAAAAAGCTAAGGAATTGGTTTCGCAAACTAATGCGCCCGGTGGCGCCGTTAAAAAAGTGGGGCCACGTTCAACAGTTGTGTTCTATTTGTCTGCAAACTAAGTGCAGCACATAAAATAAGAGTCTTATCATTTTCAAAACTTTCTCGAACCCAATTTTTTATGAACGACATTTTCATTCGTCCGGCAACCGAAAACGACGTGCCGCAGATTCTGGATTTCATCCAGCAGTTAGCGGAATACGAAAAGCTGACCCACGTCGTTGTAGCAACTGAAGAACTGCTGCGTGACACCTTATTTGGCCCGCACCCGGCAGCCGAAGTGCTTTTGGCTTTTCTATCCGAAGAAGAAATGCCGGTTGGTTTTGCCTTGTTTTTCACCAACTATTCGACCTTTTTAGCGCGCCCCGGCTTATATCTCGAAGACCTTTTCGTAGCCCCGCAATATCGCGGGCGCGGGGCCGGCAAAGCCTTGCTCAAAGCTCTGGCACAGCTTGCCAAAGAGCGCGGCTATGGCCGCTTCGAGTGGTCGTGCCTCGACTGGAACGAGCCGTCCATTTGCTTCTACAAAAGCATGGGTGCCATTATGATGGATGAATGGAAAATCTTCCGCGTCACGGGAGAAGCGTTGGATAAACTGGCGCAAAGTTGAAATAGCAGGCCTGTCATTCCCGCACAGGCGGGAATCCATAAGTTACAGTGTGCCTAACCTTTCGGCATCTTGTGGCCAACAGCAAAGGTATGGATTCCCGCCTGCGCGGGAATGACAGCACTCTGATTTTTCACGTTTGCCTAACTTGCTATTTAACCTCTTAGAATGACATTTCTTTATGAATTTCCTGCCTCTGATTGAAGCCAAACGCGACGGTCAAACGCTGAACGAACTGCAAATTCAAGCAGCCGTTGCAGCGTTCACACGCGGCGAAATTCCAGACTATCAAATGGCCGCCTTTTTGATGGCGGTCTATTTCAGCGGCCTTGACCAAAGCGAAACGCGCGCTTTAACACTGGCCATGCAATACAGTGGCGCAACGCTGCAATTTCCCGATGATGCGCGGCCTTTAGTGGATAAGCATTCAACCGGCGGCGTAGGTGATAAAGTCTCGCTGCCTTTAGCGCCGCTTTTAGCGTGCTTAGGTTTTCGCGTGCCGATGATTTCAGGGCGCGGCCTGGGAATCACCGGCGGCACCTTGGACAAGTTAGAAAGCATTCCCAATTTTCAAACGCAAGTCTCGCCCGAACGCATGGTGCAGCAAG
>DASWNL010000688.1:0-2158 GCA_036399215.1 Abditibacteriaceae bacterium | reverse complement strand
AGGCAACGAATGTTGAAGAGGGCAGGGCAGTGGTTGAACCCATGCGCCCAGTTAACATTGAGCGAACCTGGGAATCGCCTTGCAGCACTACTGTAATTGGAGGGTGGGAATCAGGCGTTGCGGGTTTGTTGTCAGGTGTTGGTTGGCTATTGTTGGATGCGGTTGGCTTGCTGTTAATTACTAAGCGGTCACCGCTAATTGCTAACCGCTTGATATGGCCGGAAGGCGCTCGTTTGAGGACACGGATTTCGGTAGCAGTTGCCATCTTATTCTTAAATTGAGTGGCAACGGCTTTGGCTAAATCCCCGGCACTAACATAGCGGCTCCAACGATAAAATTCGGGCAAGTCGCTTTCTTGAAAAAGCTGCGCCACGCGGCGCGAGGTGGCGCGACGTGATGCTAACTGGCGATGGGCGGTTGTATCGGGTTGGGCATAAGCCGGCAGATTTTGCGAGCAATAAGCGGCCCAATCTTCTTCGCTCATTTGCGGTTTTATCACACCGGCTAACGACGAATGTCGTTTCGGTGAAAAATCGCGCACGCCCCGCAAATAGGGCGTGCGGCCTGCCCACACATCTTCGGAACTGGCGGTTAAGCCGCCGCTATTAGTGCCATAAACGGCATCGGCAATGCGGCCTTTGTAAAACAGAACCTGTCCTTTGGTTTGCTCAACGGCCAGCGTTGTAGATGGCTTTTCATTGGCGGCACCGGGGTAGCCCTGACAGTTATCGTAATCGGTTACATCGAAGCCGAATGGCTTGAACTTGCCACCCATCTTCGCCAGCAAATTCGAGCGCGCGCAGATCGCCTGGGCTTTCAAAGCTTCCAGAGGCGCTTCCGGGTTCATCTCCCACGGCACGACGCCTTTGAGATACTCTTCCATTTCGACAACATTAACCACACGCAACGCGCCTTTGTATTTCACGGCATCAAATGGCTTTGCCATTGGCGCGATTTCAACTATGCCGCGATAAGGCCGGCCCCATTTGGGATGGGCGCCATCGCTGGTTAAGCGAATGAATTCATCTTTGATGGGCGCGGCGGCATAAATTAAAACGCTTTGCCAGGCGCCGGAAACGCCATCACCAGTGCGAATCTGTAGTGTGCCCTTGTAAAAGGCGTTTGCCTTGCCGGTAACAGGCTTTTGTGTAGGCGCAGTTTTTGAGATTGTAATTTTGTCTTGCGCTTTGGTTAAAAGAACCAGACCGGGTTGAGTTATATCCCTGATGACAAGCGGTAAACGCGACCACAATTGAATCGAGCCGCCCTGCGTGCTAAGGCCAACACGAATTAATTTATCTTGAGGCGCTGGTGGTAAAGGAACGGTAGGCGAAGCCAATGCCGGAGAAGCAGGCGCAACGCCCAAGGCTTTTTCCTGCGACTTTTGAAGGGGCGCTTTAGTAACCGCTGTTTTAGTGGCCGTCGGCGCTGCTAATGGTGAAAGTGAAGGATATGATGCCCAATAGCTAACGCCAAACAGCGCGCCAACACCACTGAGTAATGCAAAGCGCAAAAGGGAAAAAGGAGGAGGCAACGGGCGCATGGGCTGCGATGAGAACGTCATAAGATGAAGCTCCGTTGAGATGCGAAACCACACAATCGTGAGAAGACGTGTGGCGATAATTTTAGCAGACAAAAATAAGAAAAGACATAGTTGTTACAAAGGCGCTTTCGTCAAAGCGCCTTGCGCTAAAGCGGCTTCCATCCAGGCGCGATGGGGGCCGTGTCCGGCGCGTTGGGCGATAATATGCGCTTGCAAAATGCCACCGTCAGGGGCGAAAAGCAAGGCTAAATCGCCTAAAACATCAAGCGCTTTGTGACGTGCCAGTTCATCGGCAAAACGCAGCGGTGCCGAAGCACCATTTTCATCCAAAACCAAAGCGTTTTCCAGTGAGCCGCCGCGAATTAGACCTTGCGCGCGCAAAGGCTCTATCCAGCTTTGCAGGGTGAATGTGCGCGTCGGGGCAATTTTATTGGCGAATGTTTCGGGAGTGATAACGAAGTCGCAAACCTGACGGCTGTTTGGGACTGCATATTCCACAGCGCAGGTAAGGCGGAACTCATGATACGGCACACCCAGAACAGTGATTTCCGCATTTCCAATCCAAACCGGTGCATTTAAGTGGTAAATTGGACGCGCCCCGGCTTCAACTAAAGG